>NZ_JACGMO010000130.1:0-22065 GCF_015354745.1 Micromonospora sp. S-DT3-3-22 | reverse complement strand
GCGGGCGGCGGGTGCCGTGGTCGTAGACGACGACGGCGACGTCGGGCAGGGCGGGCATCGGGCTGGCGGGGCCGGTGGGTGCGCCGGCCATCCGGGCGCCGGCGGCGGCGGAGACGAACAGGGCGGCGCCGCAGGGGCCGTCGGTGCGGTGGGTCGCCGGGCGGGTCAGGTCGTCGACGGGTAGGCCGTGGGCGGTGAGGAAGGCGGTGATCTGCGCGGCCGGGTCGCCACCGTCGGTGACGCGCCATTCGTAGCGGTCCCGTTCGACGAGCACGCTGCGGCAGGGGGCCGGCACTGCGGGTACGTCGACCGGCACCGTTGGGAGCGTTTCCACGCCGGGTGGCTGATTCTTCCTCATCCGTTCAGCGGATTTCCGGGCAACATGGCGGAAGGCTGCTCGATCCGGTGCGCCGTCCCTTGGTACTGTGCGTCACTGGTCATGTGAACCATGACACAGTGCCCCCACAGTCCGGAGAACCCGATGTGCCAGCACCAGATCCCCTGTCCCTCCGCCGAAGCGACCGACCGGGATGCCGCCCGGGTCATCGCCTGCTTCCCTGAGCAGGGCTGGAGCCTGCTCTGCAACGGTGTCATCGTCTTCGAGGACACCGGTGAACTCCTCCCTGACGGCAGCACCATCGCCCCGCACCGCGGGCCGGCCCGGCACGCCCTCGTCGCCTGACCCGATCACGATGCGTCGGCGACGCCGACCTGTCGCACCAGGCTAGCCCCCACGCAGGGGCCGCCCTCCCCCGGTCGCCGCACCGGGGCGGCACGACCGCCGCCCCGGCACCGCGCCTCAGTCCTGGAACGCCTCCGGCGCCGGGCACGAACACATCAGGTTCCGGTCGCCGTACGCGCCGTCGACGCGCCGCACCGGCGGCCAGTACTTCCCCGCCCGGTCCACCCCGGCCGGGTACGCCCCCACCGACCGCGGGTACGGGTGCGGCCACCGGTCGGCCGACACCATCGCCGCGGTGTGCGGCGCGTTCGCCAACGGGTTGTCCCCCGCCGGCCACCGCCCCGACGCCACCTCGTCGATCTCCGCCCGGATCGCGATCATCGCGGCGCAGAACCGGTCCAGCTCGGCCAGGTCCTCACTCTCGGTCGGCTCCACCATCAGCGTGCCCGCCACCGGAAACGACATCGTCGGCGCGTGGAACCCGTAGTCGATCAGCCGCTTCGCGACGTCATCGACACTCACCCCGGTCGCCTTCGACAACGGCCGCAGATCCAGGATGCACTCGTGCGCCACCAGGCCCTTGTTGCCGGCGTACAGCACCGGGAAGTGGTCGCGCAGCCGCACCGCCACGTAGTTCGCGGCCAGCACCGCCACCCCCGTCGCCCGGGCCAGCCCCGCCGCGCCCATCATCCGCAGGTACGCCCACGGGATCGGCAGGATGCCCGCCGACCCGTACCGGGCCGCCGAGATCGCCGCCGCACCGGCCGCCCGCTCACCGGTCGGATCACCCGGCAGGTACGCCGCCAGGTGCTCCCGCACCGCCACCGGACCCACCCCCGGCCCGCCGCCGCCGTGCGGAATGCAGAACGTCTTGTGCAGGTTCAGGTGCGACACGTCCGCCCCGAACCGGCCCGGCTTGGCGAACCCGACCAACGCGTTGAGGTTCGCCCCGTCCACGTACACCTGGCCGCCGGCGTCGTGGACCTTCGCGCACAGCGACGCGATGCCCGTCTCGTACACCCCGTGCGTCGACGGGTACGTCACCATGATCGCCGCGAGGGCGTCCCGATGCTTGTCGATCTTCGCGTCGAGGTCGACCAGGTCGACGTTGCCGTCGGCGTCACACCCGACCACCACCACCCGCATCCCGGCCATCACCGCCGACGCGGCGTTCGTGCCGTGCGCCGACGACGGGATCAGACACACGTCCCGGTGGGCCTCACCCCGGTCCCGGTGGTAGGCGCGGATCGCCAACAACCCGGCCAACTCCCCCTGCGACCCGGCGTTGGGCTGCACACTGACCGCGTCGTAGCCGGTCACCTCCGCCAGCCACCCCTCCAACTGCCCGATCAGCTCCCGGTAACCGGCGGTCTGCTCCGGCGGGGCGAACGGGTGCAGGTGGGCGAACTCCGGCCACGTCACCGGCTCCATCTCGGTGGTCGCGTTCAGCTTCATCGTGCACGACCCCAACGGGATCATGCCCCGGTCCAGGGCGTAGTCGAAATCCGCCAACCGCCGCAGGTACCGCAGCATCGCCGTCTCCGAATGGTGGCCGCGGAACACCGGATGGGTCAGGAAACCGGTGTCCCGCGCCAACCCGGCCGGCAACGCCTCCTCGACGTCCCCGACGACCGGGTCCACCCCGAACGCCGCCCACACCACCGCCAGGTGCTCCCCGGTGGTCGTCTCGTCGCAGGACACCCCCACCCGGTCGGCGTCGACCAGCCGCAGGTTCACCCCCCGCTCCCGCGCCGCCGCCACCACCCGCTGCGCCCGACCCGGCACCACCGCCGTCACCGTGTCGAAGAACACCCCGTCGGCGACCTCGACGCCACCGGCGCGCAGCCCCGCCGCCAACCGCAGCGCCATCCCCCGGGTGCGGCGGGCGATCCGCCGCAGCCCGTCCGGCCCGTGGTACACGGCGTACATGCCGGCCATCACCGCCAGCAGCACCTGCGCCGTGCAGATGTTGCTGGTCGCCTTCTCCCGCCGGATGTGCTGCTCCCGCGTCTGCAACGCCAACCGGTACGCCGGCCCACCGGCCGCGTCCCGGGACACCCCGACCAGCCGACCCGGCAGCATCCGCTCCAACCCGGCCCGCACCGCCAGGTAACCGGCGTGCGGCCCCCCGAAGCCCATCGGCACCCCGAACCGTTGCGTGGTGCCCGCCGCGATGTCCACCCCGATCCGCCCCGGCGCCCGCAGCAGCGTCAACGCCAACAGGTCCGCCGCCACCGTCACCAACGCGCCCACCGCGTGCGCCGCCGCCACCAGCGGCGCATCGTCCCGCACCAGCCCCGACGCCCCCGGATACTGCAGATGCAGACCGAAGAACTCCGCCGGCAACTCCTCGACGGCCAGGTCGACCACCCGCACCTCGATACCCAACGGCTCAGCCCGGCCGCACAGCACCGCCACGGTCTGCGGCAACGCGTCGGCGTCGACCACGTACACGGCACTGCGGCTCTTCGACGCCCGCCGCGCCAACGTCATCGCCTCCGCCGCCGCGGTCGCCTCGTCGAGCATCGACGCATTCGCCGTCGCCAGGCCGGTCAGGTCCGTCACCATCGTCTGGAAGTTCAACAGCGCCTCCAACCGGCCCTGACTGATCTCCGGCTGGTACGGCGTGTACGCCGTGTACCAGGCCGGGTTCTCCAGCACGTTCCGGCGGATCACCGCCGGGGTGTGGGTGCCGTGGTAGCCCAGGCCGATCATCGACACCGCCACCGTGTTCCGGGACGCCAACGCCCGCAACTCCGCGATCGCCTCCCGCTCGGTGGCCGGCGCCGGCAGATCCAACGCCCCGTGCCAACGGATCGCCTCGGGAATCGCCGCGTCCATCAGCTCGTCGATCGACCCGTACCCGACGGCCTCCAACATGCGGCGCTCGTCGTCCGGGCCGGGACCGATGTGCCGGTCGGCGAACTGCTCTACGGTCATGCGTGACGCTCCTGACTCAGGCGGCGAGGTCGACGGATCGGCCTCCCCCTGAGTCACGCCGCAGGGCGCTCCACAGTGCCTGCCCGTCGCGGTCCTTCTGCCTGAGAGGTTCCGGGGAGAATCTGCCCCTTCGGCGCCGCCCGGATACTGCTGGGCGATCTCTCCCGCGCGGGTGGTGTCGGCATGGTCAACGCTACCAGCGCCCCCGTTACCGGCGGATGTCGTACCCCGTCCGCGCGGATGTCAGCCGGCCGGCACCAGACCCGACCCGGGTGGCACGACCGCCGCCACCCGGTCGACGAGCGCCGGCAGGAACCGCCCCAGCGGGGCGTCCACCCGCAGTGCCGCATACCCGTCACCACGGGTGACACCCTGGTTGGCGATCACCACCGGAATGCCCGACTTCGCCGCCCGCAGCACGAACCGCCGCCCCGACAACACCGTCAACGACGACCCCAGCACCAGCACCGCCCGCGCCGCGTCGACCATCGCGAAACACCGCGCCACCCGCGCTACGGGCACCGTCTCCCCGAAGAACACCACGTCCGGTTTCAGCATCCCCGCGCCACAACACCCGCAGTCGACCATCCGGAACCCGGCCACCCGGGCATCGTCGAGATCCACGTCACCATCCGGGTTCACCACCGCCACGGTCGCGTCGAAACCCGGATTCGCCGCCACCAGCCGCCGGTGCAGCTCCGCCCGGGACGTACGGTCACCGCAGCGCAGGCACACCACCGTGTCCAGGCGGCCGTGCAACTCCACCACCCGCCCGCTGCCCGCCGCCGTGTGCAGACCGTCGACGTTCTGCGTGATCACCCCGTCGACCAGGCCGGCGTCCTGCAACCGGGCCACCGCCCGGTGCCCGTCGTTCGGCGTCGCCCCCACGATCGTGCGCCACCCCAGGTGACTACGCGCCCAGTAGCGTCGCCGCGCCGCCGGGTCCCCGACGAACGCCTGATACGTCATCGGCGTGTGCCGGCGGGCCGCACCCGTCGGCCCCCGGTAGTCGGGGATACCCGACTCGGTGGACAGCCCCGCCCCGCTCACCACCACGACCCCACCGGCCGCCACCAGGGCGGCCACCGCGTCGATCGTCTCCGTCACCCGTCCATGCTGCCTCAGCGACCCCACCGGCGGCGACCCGCGCCGGGTGGCCGGCGCGGGTCAGCCGCCCAGCACCGCCCGCAACTGGGCGCTCGCCCCACCGGCCGCCGCCGCGTCCGCCCGCAACTGCTCCGACTGCGCCGCAAGATACGACTGCCACCGGTTCAACTGCTGCTGCGCCGCCGCGACCGCCGCCAACGCCGCCGCGTGCCGCTCCTCCAACGCCTGCAACTTCCCCGCCAACTCCGGCGACGGACCGGCCGCCGGCGACACCCCCGACGCCCCCACCTCACCGGCCCGCCGGTGCGCCTCGGCGAGGATCTCCTCCGCCTGCCGCCGCGCATCGGCGATGATCTCCGCGCCCTCCGCGCTGGCCTCACCGATCGTCCGGTTCGCCTCGTCCTGCGCCCGCATCGCCAACTCGACGGTCATCGGGTCCGGACCCTGCGGCGCGGTGCTCGGCAACGTCCCGTGCCGCAGCATCTCCACCTGGCTCAGCAGCCCCTGGTTCTCCCGCCGCTGCCGCTCCAACTCCGCCGTCAGCAACCCGATCCGGTCGTCGGCCGCCCGCACCACCGCCCCGACCTCGTCGGCGGACAACCAGTGACTGCCCCGGAACCGTCGTTCCTCCAACACCGACAACTGGCGGGCGATCTCACCCTGTTCGGCCCCGACCCGGTCGGAGTGGTCGACGCTCATCGGGCACCTGTCCCACTGAAGTCGCGCGGGCCCACGGCACCGGCCTCGGCGAGCGGCGGATAGAGAGAATGATCATAGCTCTCCGTCAGGATCTGCTCCGGCGCCACACCCGAACGCACCAGGATCGCCACCGTGTCCCGGGTCATCTCCGGACTCCCGCACACCAGGATCTCCGTGTCCGCCCACGGCCCCAACCGCACCGCCGTGTCACCCGCCCGACCGATCGCCCCCTGCCAACCCCACCCCGTCTCCACCGTCGGCACATACCGCAACCAACCCGTGCCCGCATGCTGCCACCCCGCCGCCGGAGGCATCGCCGCCAACCGCGACAACGCCACCTCGTCGTACAGGTCGTCCGGGGTACGACCACCCACCACCAGCGTCGTACGCCGCCCCGCGCCCTGCTGCACCGCCTCCACCACCGCCCGCAACGGCGCCAACCCCGTCCCCCCGGCGATCAACAACAACGGCAGGTGCGGCGACCGGTCGTACGACGACAACGCCGTCCCCGTCGGATGCCCCAACAACAACCGCTCACCAGCCCGCAACCGGCGCACCAGATGCGTGGAGAACCGGCCCGCCGCCCGCACGTGGAACTCGATCGTCCCGTCCGCCCGCGGCGCGTTCGCCGGCGACAGGTACCGCCACGTCCGCAACTGCGGCACCTGCACCGGCAACGACTGCCCCGGCCGGTAGTTGCACAGATAGTTCGGACGCACCGTGAACACCAAGATGTCGGCGCGACGACGCTCCGCCGTCACCACCTCCGCCTCCCAGTGTGGCGGCGACGACCGCTCCGCCTCCGCCGCCCCGTCGAGCATCATCTTCGCCACCAACTCGTACGCCGCCGCCCACTGCGCCCGCAACGCCGGCGTGAAGTACGGGCCGAGGAAACGCTCCAACGTGGCCAGCAACGCCTGACCCACCCAGATGTAGTGCCGCTCCCCCAACACCACCGGATTACCCCGCTGGTCCTGACCGTGGAACCGCCGGTGGTCCGCACCCAACCGCTGCGCGAACGCCGTCAACGCCTCCGGATCGTCCAGACTGGTGATGATGTGCCCCAACGCCGCCAGGAGCTTGTCCTCCTGGTACTGCATGTTCGTCGGGAACATCGACCGCGCCTCCGGCGCCACCACGAACAACGTGGCATAGAAATATTTCGCCGCCTCCGGCCCGGCAGCGGAGAACTGGCTCCAACTCTGGCGCAACGCCGCGTTGTCCATCGTCAGTCCTCCTGCGCGCGAGCCACGTCGTGACGCTCACGCAACGTCATCGCCACCACACCATCCGGGTCGTAAACGCGGTCAGTCTGCCAGAGATTCGGATTCGGGACCCGGGTGTCGTAGTAACGGTGATGCACCGCATGCAACGCCGCCCACCCCACACTCCCGTTCAACCACGACCAGTCACCGTGCACCGGCCGACCCGCCCGCTCCTCCTGCGCACAGAACTTCATGAACAACTCCGACTCGGTGTGCGGATCGGACACCCGCACCCCCGCCACCCGGAACGAGTGCAGCACCGCCTGGTTCAACACCAGCGCCGCATGCTCCCGCCACAGGGTGTCCTCCCGCGACGTGTCCAAACCCAACCCCGCCGCCACCACCGGCAACTGGTCGTACCGCTCCCGGTCGCCCATGTTCCGGGTCCCGATCTCGTCACCCAGATAGTGACCGTTGAACGGCGCGCAACTGTAGTCGACCCCGCCGATACGCAGACGCATGTTACTGATCACCGGCAGCGCATGCCAACGCAGCATCAGATCCGCGAACCACGGATGGTCCGGATGGCTCAGCGCCACCTCCCGCACCAACTCCCGCGGCACCTCCCACACCGACGGCGACTCGTGCGCCGTCTCGATCACCCACGGCAACAGGTCGAACCGACCCGGCACCGGCGGCGGACGCCACCCCAACCGGCGGGCCGCCCGCACCATCGCAACCTGCGCCGGATCACCCAACACCCCACCATCGGCCCGCACATGACCGCAGTACCGCACCAACTGGTCGTTCCAGATCCGCGCCCGCGGACCCACCCCCGGCCGGTCCGGCGCGAACACCGTGATCACCGACTGGATGCGACCCCCGTTGTCCCCGGCCGCCAGATGCGCCGACAACTCCTGCGCGATCCCCGCCGCCGTCGTCACGTGCCGACGGTCCCGCACCCGCAACCCCGCCCACCGCACCCGACCCACACACCGCGCCGACTGCCGCCACGCCACCTTCGCCCCGTACACCAGCTCCTCCCGGGTGTGCCGGTACGAGCCGGTCAACGCGACCTCCTCACGCACCTCCGCCAGCCGCGCCGCCAACCCCGGCAACTGCCGCTCGGCGTGCAACGCCTCCAGGAACTCCGTCGCCTCGGCCAGCACGTCCCCACCGGAGCCGACCGGCTCGGCAGGCGGCGCGGCGGTGACCGGGCAACGCAACTCGGCGGCATGATCGGCGACAGCACCACCGGCCCGCGCGGAACCCAGGCCGACATAGTGATCGATGTGCACTTCGGTTCGTTCCCGTCCTCGGCGGGACCACGGATGCGACCCCCGCACCATGCTCCACGCATCAGCTCGACGCCACCACCAACCGTCACTCACCGTGACCCGATCGGTGTCTCTGGTGATCGCCCTGGACAGGATTCCTGGCCGGACCACACCTGTCAACAACAGCGCTCCATCCCGGAACGTCCCTTATGGACGGCAACGCCGGCCCGAACCACCCTCCGACCCACCGAAAACCGCGAACCACATCGATACGACAACCATCACTACCCACACACAACGACGCCGCGACCGGAACCCGGCCGCGGCGTCCCCGACACCCCGAATCAACCCGCCCGACGCCGCGCCCGCCGCGCCGCCAACTCGTCACCCACCACCCCCGACGACACACCCTCCTGCGCCGCCGGAGCAACCTCACCACCACCCGGCACCGCCGGCTCCGCCGGCAGATGCGACAACGAACCCTGGATCTCCTTGAACGCCCCACCAATCGCGATCCCGAACACCCCCTGACCACCCTGCAACAGATCCACCACCTCCTCCGGGGACCGGCACTCGTACACCGTCGTCCCATCCGAGATCAGCGTGATCCCCGCCAGGTCATCCACCCCCCGCGACCGCAACGCCTCGATCGCCTTACGGATGTTCTGCAACGACACCCCGGCGTCCAGCAACCGCTTCACGACCTTCAACACCACCAGATCGCGGAACGAGTACAACCGCGACGTACCCGAACCCGACGCGTCCCGCACACTCGGCACCACCAGCGTCGTCCGCGCCCAGTAGTCCAGCTGGCGGTAACTGATCCCCGCCGCATGACAGGCCGTCACACCCCGGTACCCGACAGCACCGTCACCGTCCAGCGGCACCGACGACGACACCGCCCCCGACTCGCCCCGCTCCACACCTGGCTCAGGCTCCCGTGGCTCGTGCATCCCGACAACCTCCCCGTCAGTGCGGTAACACGCCGGTGCCACCGACGCACACCCCTCGACACGGCAACCCTAACGCCGCACCAAGGGGTTACCACGGAGAAACCGCCGCGACACGCCGCGCGACGACACACCACGACACCGGCATCGCCACCGCGACACCCACCACGAAGCCACGATCAGCCCGCGAAATCCTCCGGACGCACCTGCTCCAGGAACTCCCGGAACTTCTCCACCTCATCCTCCTGCTCGTCGGGAATCACGATCCCCGCCTCACTGAGGACCTGCTCCGCACAACGAATAGGCGCACCCACCCGCAACGCCAACGCGATCGAATCACTCGGCCGGGCCGACACCCGCACCCCGTCACCCAGCAACAGATCAGCGTAGAAGACGTTCTCCTTCAACTCGGTGATCTCCACCGCCCGCAACGGCGCCTGCAACGCCGCCAGCACGTCCCGCAACAAATCATGCGTCAACGGCCGGGCCGGTTTGACCCCCTGCTGCTCATAAGCGATAGCCGTGGCCTCGACCGCACCGATCCAGATCGGCAGATAGCGGTCGCCCTCGACCTCCCTGAGCAGGACGATCGGTTGGTTGCTGGGCAGCTCCACCCGAACCCCGACCACGCTCAGCTCGCGCACCGCCGCCTCCGTGTCGTTGTCGCCTACACCCGCACCGCGCCCCGTCCCTGCACGGTACACGGACCGCGACACGGCCGTCCCCACCGCACCAGCCCCGCACCGCGCCGGAAAAGGGTTACCCCGGCAAGCCTACGGCACGCTTCCCGGGGCAGAACCTTCCGCACACACCAACCGAACCCTCACCGACCCAACGTCGACCGCAACCCCACCCGCACCAACGCCGCATGCAACTGCTGCGACAACGCCACCAACTCCCGCGCCGTCTCCGCCGCCCGCGCCCGCGCCGCCGGATCCGACTGCCGCGCCAACGGCGCCACCAACTGCGCGAACAAACCCACCTCACGATCCGCCGACGACCGGTAACCCCGCAGATGACGAGGCTCCAACCCGTACGCCGCCAAACCCGCCACCGCCCTCGCGATGATCAACGCATCCGCGTCGTACCACCCCGGCGGATCCGGCACCAAAACCCCGAGCCGCTCCAACTCACCCAACGTCGACTCGGCGATCCCACTACGCGCCACCAGATCGGCCCGCCCGAGCCGCACCTGCGACTCAGGCTCCTCCGCCGACCGGCCCGGCACCTCACCACCGGGACCCACCGCCACCAACGTCGGCCGCTGCCGACCCGGCGTCTCCTCACCACCGTCCCACTGCGCCAACTGCTCACGAATCACCCGCAACGGCAGATACTGATCACGCTGCGCAGTCAACACGAACCGCAACCGGGCCACATCATCCCAGCTGTACTTCCGGTACCCCGCCGCCGTCCGCTGCGGCTCCACCAGACCCTCGGCCTCAAGGAACCGCAACTTCGAAATCGTGACGTCCGGAAACTCCACCCGCAGCTGACCCAACACCTCACCGATACTCATCAGCGGGTGCGACCGGGCCGCCCCGGACGGCATGGAGGCCGCAGGCTCGTTCACCCCCGGCCGGCCTCCTCCTCCGGGCGAGGACCGGCAATGAACACCACCCGGAACTTACCGATCTGCACCTCGTCACCATTGCTCAACGTGGCAGCCTCCACCCGCTCCCGGTTCACGTAGGTGCCGTTCAGGCTCCCCACATCCCGCACCGTGAACGTCCCCGCATCCCGATGGAACTCCGCATGCCGCCGCGACACCGTCACATCGTCCAGGAAGATGTCACTGTCCGGATGCCGGCCACTCGTCGTCACATCATGGTCCAACAGGAACCGGGCACCCGCATTCGGGCCCCGACGAACCACCAGCAGCGCCATACCCGGCGGCAACGAGCCGGACATCCGACTCGGCACCACATCGGTGTCCGGACCCTCCAGCACTTCGTCCAACGAACCGAGATTGAGCGTCGAAGTGACGTCGAGCGGGGGGAACTCGTCGCCTGGGCGCGTCATGGGACCACCTCACGGATCAGTTTCGGTCAGCACAGGATAACGGCGGGTACGGCCACCGGGAAGATCACCCGACGGCTGGCTCCCCCTGCCCAAGGAAGGCAATTACCCAACGCTGCACCAATTTGGGGTTCTCGGTCGACTGGGCGAGCCTAGCCAGCGCCGAAATGCAGGGCAACCGGACGCGCGGCAGAATCACCCACGCCCGGCACGACACCACTCAGCTCTCGGTGAGCTCACGGTACGCGTCAGCGGTCAACAACCCGTCCACCGCCGCCGCGTCCGCCGGCACGATCTCCACCAACCAACCCGCACCGTACGGATCAGAATTGATCACCTCAGGAGTGTCGGCCAACGCCTCGTTGCGCGCCGCCACCGTCCCGCTCACCGGCGCGTAGATCTCCGACACGCTCTTGGTCGACTCGATCTCACCCAACGACTCACCGGCCTCCACCACCGCACCGGAGTCCGGCAACTGGACGAACACGATGTCACCCAGCGCATCCTGCGCGAACTGGGTGATACCCACCCGGACGTTACCGCCCTCGGCACCCACCACCCACTCGTGCTCGGCGGTGTAACGCAGATCCTCAGGAATCACCAGCGCGTCCCTCATCCATCGGTGCACCGGGACCACCCGGCGCGGCCGCGCCGGTCAGGAGACCGGACGGGCGTGTTCCAGCTTCAACGGCGCGTGCAGCGCCGAAACCTCGGCAACCTCACGATCCTCGACGCTCACGTTACCGCCGTCACCGCGAACCGATGCGGCCACCCCGCCCGGAATGTTCAACGCGGTACGCATCGTCTCCGGATCACCGATCACCGTGATCGTGTACGGACCCGTCAGCGGCCGCCCGTCCACCACCAACACGTCCCCCGCCCCGTCCAGGAAGTACGTCGAGGCGATGATCCGCGCCGACGCCCGATCCCCACCCGAGATCTGCATCGCCTCCGCACCCGCACCCCGCAACTCCTGCACCGCGTCCAGCACCCGGTCCGCCCGGACCGGCTTGCCACCCGGCTCGAACCGCACCGCCAACCCCGGCCCCCGCGCCGGCAACGTACCCGCCAGGATGCCCAACTCGTCGGCCCGCTTCGTCGCCTCCTCCAACGCCGCTTGCCGACCCTGCTCACCCGAGCGCAACTGCCGCTGACTGTCCTCCAGGCCCTCGATGTCCTGCTGCAGACGCTTCTCCCGGGAATCCAGATCCGAGAAGATCCGCACCAGGTCCTCCTGCCGGGTCGCCGCCAACGTCGGGTCCGTCGAGGTCGTCTTCAACTGCACCACCAACGTGAACCCCAACAACGCCAGCAACGCCGCGATCATCACCGCCGCCGAGGACACCTTCCGCCCCGCCGCACCCGCACCCGCCGCCGACGGCCCGTCCGCCACCTCCGCCGGGGAAACCTCCGCCAGGTTCACCGTCGCACCGTCGTCGTCACCCGACTCCGCCGGCTGCTCCCGCGGCCCCTCCTGCGGCACCAACGGACTCAACTCGTCCGCATCCGGCGCATCCGGCCGCGGATCCGGCTCAACCGCCGGACGCACCGGCTCCACCGGCTGCGGCCACCCGGTACCCGTCTCCCGATGCTCGTCGCTCACGACACCAACCTACGCCCGGAACAGGTGCCGACGGATCGCCGCCACATTCCCGAAGATCCGCACCCCCAACACGACCACCACACCCGTGGACAACTGCCCACCCACCCCCAACTGGTCACCCAGATACACGATCAGACCCGCCACCAGCACGTTCGAGATGAACGACACCACGAACTGCTTGTCATCGAAGATCCGGTCCAACTTCGCCCGCACCCCACCGAACACGGCGTCCAGCGCGGCCACCACCGCAATCGGCAGGTACGGCTGCAACGCCGCCGGCACCGTCGGATCGAGATAGATCCCCAGCACCACACCGGCGAGCAACGCCAGCACCGCGATCATCGGACACCTCCGGAGGGGCGGGAAGACGAACCCGGACCGGACGACCCGGCACCGGACGAACCGACAGCACCCGAACCCGCCGGCGACGGACTCGGACTGACCGACGGCCTCGCGTAGCGTAGCCGTGGCTCCGGCGCGGCCGGCAACGTGAGGTCCCCGGCCCGGCGCACCTCGAACGACAACCCGGTGTCCCGGGCCACCCGACGCATCAGATACGCCGACCGGCTGTCGTCGAACCGGTCCCGCAACGACCGCGGCCCGATCGCCGACACCTCGTACGGGCTGGTCACCGGACGGAAGTCCACCAGGATCGCCGCCCCCGCCGAACGGATCGTCGACGTCGCCGTCAACCGCTGCCCGTTGATCGCGATCGCCTCCGCCCCCGAGGCCCACAGGTCGTTGGCGACCTTCTGCAGATCCGAGTAGATCACCCGTGGCGGACCCGCCGCCGAGTCACCGTTGACCGCGCCGTCGTCCTGCACCGCGGCGTCGGCCAACCGCACCACCACCCCGTCACCACGCACCCGGCCGAGCCCCGTGCCCGCCTCCAGGTTGCGCAACCGGGCCGCCTGCGAACCGCTCAACGCCGCGTCCCGCTGCCGACCTACCTCCTCACGCAGCCGCGCGGCCCGCGCCGTCATCGCGTCGGTCTCCGCCTCCCGCTGCTTGATCTGCGTGATCAACGCGGCCCGCGCCTGACTGCGGCTCGGCTCGTCGGCCATCGTCTCCCGGTACGCCACCGCGAACAGGAACCCCACCGCGGCGACCACCACGACCGCCACCGCCCGCGCGGACGCACCCCGCCACCCGGCGGTCGACGCCGGGTCCCGCCGCCGGCGGGCCGCCGCGTCGGCGTAACCCGGGTCCAGCGGGTTCTGGAACAACTCGGTGAGGAAGTCCGGGGTGAACAACCGCACCGGACGCTTCGACCCGTCCTCCGGCGCGCTCACGCGGCGGCCCCCCGCCGGGCCGCGCGGACCAGCCGGGCCGCCTGCACCACGTACATCGCGCCGGCCACCCAGTACAGCACCAGACCCCACCACGCCAGGCCCCAGCCGATCGCCGCGGCGGTCGTCGCCGTCACCGACGTGGTCGCCGCCGCCAGCAGCAGCACCGGGAACGCGGCCAGCAGCAGGAAGGTGGCGGTCTTGCCGACGTAGTGCACCGGTGGCGGCCCGTAGCCGTGCCGGCGCAGCACCGCCAACGAACCGAGCAACAGCAGCTCGCGGGCCAGCAGCGCCCCCGTGAACTGCCACGGCACCACCTCCCGGGCGGTGAAGGCGAGCAGCGTGGCGAGGATGTAGAGCCGGTCGGCCAGCGGGTCGAGCAGCTCGCCCAGGCGGCTGACCTGCCCGAGCCGGCGGGCGATCCAGCCGTCCACCCAGTCGGAGGTGCCGCCGATGGCGAGCACCACGATCGCCGCCACGTCCGCCTCCACGACCAGGAACAGCCAGAGGAACAGGGGTACGCCGAGCAGCCGGACGAAGCTGATCAGGTTCGGCAACGTCAGCACCCGGTCGGCGCTGGCGTCACCGCCCGGTCCGCGCGGATGCTCTGCCCGAGCCGGCCGACGTGACACCGAACCTCCCCCCGCAGCACGATCCGGGTGCCCACGTGGGCACCACGGTCAGCCGTGCGCTTACCGGACCGGCGCTGGCCGGTGTCTCGGTGATCCCGGGCCGGGACCTCCCCCTGGTGTGGTCCGGGACGCTCGACACCCCGGGCCGGCAGCCACTATATCGGGCGCGTTCCGCCGGCTCGGTGGGACGCGCGTCCGTCGGGGCGGTCCGGCGGTGTGTGTGGTGTGTCACCACCGCTAGGGCATCCTAGGACACTGGTGGAGAGTGGGGCGCAGGGTCACGCGGTGCGGGCCGGGGTGTCGGGCTGCGCGGCGGGCGTGCCCGAGGCCGCCGCCTGGCCGAACGCCAGCAGCGCCAGCAGCAGCTCGTGCTGGGCGCGGGGAGGCATCCGGTCCAGCACCGCCTGCACCGCCCGGTGCCGGCGCTCCCGCAGCTCGGTCAGCAGGGTCACCGCCGCGGCGGTGAGCACCAACCGCACCTCCCGCCGGTCCCGGGGGTCCGGGGTGCGGCGCAGCAACCCGGTCGCCTCCAACCGGTCACAGAGCCGACTGGCCGAGGAGGGCACCACGTCGAGCAGCTCGGCCAGCCCGTTGACGTTCGTCTCCGGCCGGTCCCGGATCAGCGCGAGCACCCGCAGCTGGGTCGGCGGGACCGCCACCTGGTGCCGGGAGGTGGCCGAATCGAGCACGCCGACGAACGCCTCAGCCGCGGCATCGATCGCCGCAGCAAGATCCGGAGGTCGCTCCACCCGCTGTCCCCTGCGATTGTCCGCTGTCGTAAGTCGCTGACGGCCGATCACCGTCCGCGCCGCCCGCCCGGCCCGCACCAGTCCAGGCACACGACGACGGCGTCGTCACGTAGATCAGTGTCGGCATGATATGCGAACAGCTCGCGCATCACCGTACCAACCGCCTCCGTCGCCGGTTGCAGCCGAGTCGACCGCATCGACCGGGCCATCGCCCGCTCACCGTAGGCCTCCTGACCCCCCGGCTGCGCGTCGTACACGCCGTCGCTGACCACGAAGAGCCGGTCACCGGGCAGCACGTCGAACTCCTGCACCGTGTAGCGGGTCTCGGCGAACATGCCCAACGGCAGCTGCTGTTCCAGGGCGATCCGCTCGACAGTGGCCCCCCGCAGCCGCAGCACCTGCGGCGAACCGGCGTCCACCGCCCGCGCCCGGCCGGTGGCGGTGTCCACCGACAACAGCAGGGTCGCCACGTGCCGCTGCCCCCGGTGCTGGTAGAACAGCGTGTCCGAGGCCAGCTCGGCCTGCTCCACCAGCCCGCCGCCCGAACGGCGCGCGTTGCGGATGGCGTTGACGGTGAGCGCGGTGAGCATCGCCGCGGCCAGGCCGGTGCCGGCGCCGTTGAGGACGGTGAGGGTGAGCCGCCCCGGGTCGACCGACCAGTCGAAGTGGTCACCGCCCACCGAGTACGCCGGTTCGAGCTGCCCGGCCAACAGGAACGCCTCGTGCGTGACGCTGCGCCCCGGCAGCAGGTCCCACTGCATCTCCGCGGCCATGCTCAGCCGCTCCCGACGCCGTGTCCGCCGGTACCTGTCGGTCTCCCGGTCGGCCGCCCGCAACGTGGTGGCCAGGTCGACGCCCAGGTCGGCGATCAGGTCCACCGTCGGGTGGTCCGGGCTGCCCACCAGCTCGACCAGGAACACCCCCAGCCGCTCCCCCCGGGTGGTCAGCGGCACCCACACCCGGCAGCGCGAACCGTCGGACGGGTCGCGCACCGGTTGCTGGCTGCTGAAACAGCGCTGCGCGGCGCTGCGGCCGGTGAGCGCCCCGGCGGACACCTCCGGGTCGAGCACCGACCACAGCCCGCTGAGCCGGTAGTCGGCCAGGAACGCGTCGACCCGTACCGCGGCCAACTCCGACCGGAGGGCCCGATCGACGGCCTCCACCACCTGGTCGGGTGGGGCCTCACGTAGCGCACGCGACATCGCTGCGAGCGCGTCCGGCATGGTTGTCCTCCGAGATTCTTGCTACAGGGCAAGCATCATACGAAGCGGCCCGGCCGGCCCCGCCCGGGGCACCGGGCCGCAGGGGAGGGACCGGCGCCGGTATCGCCCCGCCGACCCCCGGCCGGCCGCGATACTGACCCGGGCAGGAGGTGCGCACGGTGGACTCGGCGGACGATGCGGCGATCGTGGTGGGCGTGGACGGCTCGGAGCCGGCGCTGCGCGCCGTCCGGCTGGCCGCGACGGAGGCGGCCCGCCTGCACCGGCCGCTGCGGGTGGTGCACGGCTTCATCTGGCCGCTGATGCACACGCCGATCGACCCGGTCGCCGCTGACCCGCCCGGCGGCGGGCTGCGCCGCACCGCCCAGGACCTGGTCGAGGCGGCGGTGGCGCAGGCCCGCACGGTCAGCCCCGACCTCCGGGTGACCGGGGAGATCATCGACGGCGAGGCGTCGGCGGTGCTGCTGGGCACCTCCCCCGCCGCGGCGATGATCGTGCTCGGCGACCGGGGCCTCGGCGGGTTCGGCGCCCTGGTGGTCGGCTCGGTGGCGATCCAGGTCAGCACCCACGCCGACTGCCCGGTGCTGGTCGCCCGGGGCACCCCGGCCGACGACGGCCCGGTCGTGGTCGGGGTCGACGGGTCGGCGACCTCCCGCGCGGCGGTGGACTTCGCCGCCGCGCAGGCCGTCGCGCGTGGGGTCCGGCTGCGGGCCGTGCACGCGTACACCCATCCGGCCTCCGCCGGCCCCGGGGACTTCCAACCCCTGGTGTACGACGAGGCCCGGCTACGCGACGAGGAGGACGACGTGCTCGCCGGGAGCCTCGCCGGACTCGCCGAACGGCACCCCGGCCTGCCGATCGACCGGGAACCCGTGCACGCCCGCCCGGTCGCCGCGCTCACCGAGGCGTCCCGCCGGGCCCAACTGGTGGTGGTCGGCGGCCGGGGCCACGGCGAACTGGCCGGGCTGCTGCTCGGCTCGGTCGGCCACGGGGTGCTGCACCGCAGCGCCTGCCCGGTGGCGGTGGTACGGGCCCCGTCGACCGGCCGGTGAGCCATCCTCCGGTGCCCGGTCGGGGCGGTTGGCCGGGCCGGGGACGGGTAGTCGGCGCGGGTACCGCAGGCGGACCACCGAGGAGGCGACATGCCAGGACCACGGCCGGGAAGCAACGCGTACGACAAGGAACGGGCGCGGCTGCGTGACCTGATCGAACAGTCGGGACGCGCGTCCGACCAGGAGGCCAACCAGGTGGCCAACCGGATCCTCCAGGAGGACCGGGGCCAGCGCGGCATGGTCCGGGGTGAGCGGGCCTACGGCCCCAAGGGCGAACGCGGACCCGGCGACCCGAAGTGAGCGGCGCGGCCGGGCCGACGCTCCCCTGGGGGGCGTCGGCCCGGCCGCCGTACGGCATGACCGGCCGGGCGGCGGCGCGGTCAGCTGCGGTCGCTGTCGTCGGCGGCGGTCGACGCGCCCGGACCGTACGGGGACGCCTGGCCACGGGGCGTCGGGCGGCCCCGGTCCCCCGCCGAGCTGCCCCGGTTGGCCGGGTGACCGGACACGCCCGGCCCCTTGCTGTCCTGCACGGTCGGGTTCTTCCCGTTGCGGCGCATCTCGGGCTGCTGCACGTTCGTCACGGGTGTCTCCTTCCGGGTGGACGGACACGGCTGCTCCGCGCCCGTCGCCGGGTTACCCGCCACCACGGTGCGCATGCGGACCACCGCGCCTGAGCAGGGCTGAGCGGCGGCAGGACGGGTAGTACCGGGTGATGGGAGACGACCGACGGGTGGCTCGGACGCTGCTGGCCCGCCACGGCAGCACCTACGCCGAGGACGCCGGCATCACGCTGGCCGACCGGCCCGGCCCGCTCTACCAACTGCTGGTGCTCACCACGTTGCTGAGCACCCGGATCCGGGCCCAGGTGGCGGTGGCCGCCGCCCGCGAACTGTTCGCCGCCGGCTGGCGTACCCCGCAGGCGATGGAGGCGTCGGGCTGGCAGGACCGGGTCGACGCGCTGGGCCGCGGCCACTACCGCCGCTACGACGAACGGACCGCCACCATGCTGGGCACCGGCGCCCGACTGTGCCTGGACCGCTGGCACGGCGACCTGCGGCGGATGCACCGGGAGACCGGGGGCGACCCGGCGGCGCTGCGGCGACGGCTGACCGAGTTCCCCGGGATCGGCCCCACCGGGGCGGACATCTTCCTGCGGGAGGCGCAGACGGTCTGGCCGGACGTCCGCCCGTACGCCGACCGGCGCACCCTCGCCGGGGCGAAACGCCTCGGTCTCCCCGCCGATCCGCACGGGCTGGCCGGGCTGGTCGCCGAACCGGACTTCGGCCGGCTCGCGTCGGCGCTGGTCCGGGTAGCCCTCGGTGAGGAGTCGGCGGGCGAGGTGACCCGCACCGCCGCCACGGCCCGCTGAGGCGCGGCCGGTCAGTCGACCGGCTTGTTGCCCGCCGGCTTGGTCAGGTACCACACCAGCAGGGCGGCCAGCAGGGCCAACAGCACCACACCGCCGGAGACCCCGCCACCGTCCTCGGTGGAGCGGTGCCCGGTCACCCCGAAGTAGATCACCGCGAGGCCGGCGAGCACCGCCAGAAACGTCCGTATTCCTCGGTCCTTCACGCCCCGCACCGTACGGGCGGACCCGGCGCGGAAGCCGACCTTCCGGGCAGATTACCCCGTCCGGGCGACACCCCCGGCGGGCGGACGGGTCAGACGGTCTCCAGGTCGTCCAGGGAGATGGCGTGGGTCATCAACCAGCGGGCCAGCGCCGCCATGCCGAACAACCACAGCGGGGCCGACTCGGTGGTGCCGTTGGTGGCGAAGATGGCGAACCGCAGGTCAGGCGCCCGGTACGCCTCGATCCGCCAGCGATGGTTCCGGTCCCGCCAGACCGCCGAAGGGTCCATGGCGTCACGGTAGGCGACCCCGGGCCGGGCGGAGGGCGGTTCGCCGCCACCGCCAACGGAAACACCTGCCGGTCAACCGGAGCCGACCACCATCCGGGCGTCGTCGGGCAGCCGCCGGGTCACCCCGCGCCGGTCCAGCAGCTCCAACAGCGGCACCGCCACCCGACGGGTGGTGTCCAGGGCCTGCCGGGCGGCGCTGAGCGTGAACGGCTGCGGCAGCCGGGCGAGCACCCGTACCGCGTCGTCGGCGGCGGCGGGCAGCAGCACCACGTTCTCCGCCAGCCGCAGCAGCGCACCGGCCCGCACGGCGGCACCCACCTCCCGGGGGCCCAGGCCCAGCGCGGTGAGGCGGTCGGCCTCCGGCGCGCGGAACGGATGGGCGGCGAACTCGCTGCGGACCCGGTCGATGGCGCGGGCCACCGGCTCGGGCAACCCGGGGACGCCGGTGCCGATCCGGCCGGCCCGCAGCGTCAACGGTGGTCGGACCAGCGCCTCCACCAGGGCCCGGTCGGGCAGGCCGAGGCGCTGCCGCAACGCCTCGGTCGGGGCGTCCGGCTCCAGCGGGTGCGCGGCGGCCCAGGCGGTCACCTCCGCGACCAGCCGCACCCCCAGCCACCGCCAGTGCGCCGGGTCGGCCAGCGAGTCCCCGACGACCGGGGTGGCGTCGCCGGTGACGCCCATCCGGGTCAGCTCGGCGGCCCGCACGAGCCGGCGGCGGCGCAGCTCACCGGCCAGGTCGGGTCGCCCGTCCAGGCCGGCCAGGACGGCGGCGCGGGCGGCGGCGGCACCCCGGCGGGACAGCGGCGGCGGGGCCACGTCCAGCACCGTCACCCCACCGCAGACGTGGTGCCGGCCCGGGTCACGCAGCAACGCCCGGTCCCCGGTCAGCAGCGGCAGCGGGCGGGCCAGCCGCAGCCGTACGGTGTCGCCGCCCAACGGCCGGACCCGGGCGGCGACGGCCGCCGACCCGACGTGCAGGGTCAGCGTCGCCGGCAGGTCACCGGCCGGATCACCGGCCAGCCGCACGTCGACCAGGTCGGTCCGGTGGAACCGGTCGGGGGTGAGCAGCGCGTCGCCCCGCCCGAGGCGCTCCCGGGGCACCCCGCGCAGGTTGACCGCCACCCGGGCCACCGCGGCGACCCGCTGCGCGGGCGTGCCGAGCCGGTGCAGGCCCCGCACCCGGACCGGCTCGCCGCTGCCGGCGAGCGTCAACTGGTCGCCGACGCGCAGCTCACCGCCGCCGAGGGTGCCCGTGACCACGGTGCCGCTGCCCCGGATGGTGAACGCCCGGTCGATCCACAGCCGCACCGGCCGGGCGGTGTCCGGCGCGGGCAGCCGGGCGACCAGCCGGTCCAGGGCGGCGCGCAGTTCCGGCAGGCCGACTCCGGTGACCGCGCTGACCGCCACCGACTCCACCGCGCCGAGCGACGTCGCCGCGAGCCGCGCGTGGGCCTGCGCCGTCGCCGGCCCCGGATCGGCCAGGTCCGCCCGGGTCACCACCAGCAGCCCGTGGGACACCCCGAGGGCGTGCAGGGCGGCCAGGTGTTCGGCCGACTGCGGCATCCACCCCTCGTCGGCGGCGACCACCACCAGTGCGGCCGGCACCGGCCCCACCCCGGCGAGCATGTTCGGCACGAACCGTTCGTGCCCCGGCACGTCGACGAACGCGACCGGGCCGCCGCCGGGCAGGGTGGTCCAGGCGAAACCGAGGTCGATGGTCATCCCCCGGCGGCGTTCCTCCGCCCACCGGTCCGGTTCCATCCCGGTCAACGCCCGGACCAGGGTGGACTTGCCGTGGTCGACGTGCCCGGCGGTGGCGACGACGTGCATCTCTACTCGGCCGTCCGCAGCACCGCGTCGCGCAGCGTGTCGTCGGCGTCGGCGGGGACGCAGCGCAGGTCCAGCAGCAGCCGTCCCCGGACCACCCGGCCGAGCACCGGCGGGTCACCCAGCCGCAGCGCAGCGGCGTACCGTTCGGGCAGGCTCAGCGCCCACGAGTCCAGTGTGACGCCGGGCGCACCGCCCCCGCCGACCACGGCGACGCTGGGCACCACCTCGGCCTTGCGGCCCGCCGCGCCGAGGGCGTCGCGCAGCCGTTCGCAGCGGTCCCGCAGCATGGCCGGGTCGGCGTGCAGGGCGTCCCGGGTGGGGGTGGTCGGCCCGTGCAGGGTGGCCGCCAACGCGGCGAGGGTCAGCTTGTCTACCCGCAGCGCCCGCGCCAGCGGGTGTCGACGTAACCGGTCGACCAGGTCGGCGTCGCCGAGCAGCAGCCCGGCCTGCGGGCCGCCGAGGAGCTTGTCGCCGCTGGCGGTGACCAGGTGCGCCCCGGCCCGCAGGGTGCCCGCCGCGTCCGGCTCGGCGGGCAGCAGCGGGTCGGCGGTGAGCAGGCCGGAGCCGATGTCGGCGACCACCGGCACGCCGAGGGTGGCCAGCTCGTCGACGCCGACGGCGCAGGTGAAGCCGGTGACGACGAAGTTGGACGGGTGCACCTTCAGCACGAAACCGGTGTCCGGGCCGACCGCCCGGGCGTAGTCGTCGCGGGTGGTGCGGTTGGTCGTGCCGACCTCGCGTAGCCGGGCGCCGGTGCTGGCCAGCAGGTCGGGCAGGCGGAACCCGTCGCCGATCTCCACCAGTTCCCCCCGGCTGACCACGATCTCCCGGCCGGCGGCCAGCGCGGTCGCGGCGAGCACCAGGGCCGCCGCCCCGTTGTTGACCACGTGCACGGCGGCGGCGTCGGGCACCGCGGCGGCCAGCGCGGCCAGCGCGTCGCGGCCCCGGCGGG
>NZ_JACGMO010000012.1:0-88795 GCF_015354745.1 Micromonospora sp. S-DT3-3-22 | reverse complement strand
GGCGACGGCGCGGGCCGCCGTCCGGTTCCACCCGGCGGCGGTCCGTGCCGGCGGGTGGAACCGGACGGGTGTCGGGCACCCGGGCCGGACGGCTGCCGGGGGTGCCGCTCACCCGCGCAGGGGGGCGTGGGCGAACTCGGCGATCCCCTCGGCGAGCCCCACGGCGGCCCGGAACCCGAGTTCGGTCTCCGCCCGGGCGGGCGAGGCGACCACGTGCCGCACGTCGCCGAGGCGGAACTCGCCGGTGACCACGGGCGGCGGCCCGTCGGCGGCGCCGGCCAGTTCCGTGGCGACCTCGACGATGGTGGCCGGCCGGCCGGAGGCCACGTTGTACGCCCGCCAGCCGGTGGCGGTGCCGGTCGCGTCCAGCGCGGCGAGGTTGGCCGCCGCCACGTCGCGGACGTGGACGAAGTCGCGGCGCTGCCCGCCGTCCTCGAAGACCCGGGGCGCCCGGCCGGCCTCCAACGCGGACCGGAAGATCGCCGCGACCCCGCTGTACGGGGTGTCGCGGGGCATCCCCGGCCCGTAGACGTTGTGGTACCGCAGCGCCACCACCGCGCCGCCGGTCTGCCGGGCCCACGCGGCGGTCAGGTGCTCCTGGGCGGCCTTGCTGGCGGCGTACACGCTGCGCGGGTCGAGCGGATCGTCCTCGTCGACCAGCCCCGGGGTGAGCGTGGCGGCGCAGCGCGGGCAGGTCGGCTCGTACCGGCCGGCGGCCAGGTCGGCGACGGTACGCGGTGCGGGGCGCACCGGACCGTGCCCGGCGCAGGCGTAGGCGCCCTCGCCGTAGACCACCATGGAGCTGGCCAGCACCAGCCGGTGCACGCCCGCCCGGGCCATCGCGGCGAGCAGCACGGCGGTGCCGAGGTCGTTGCAGCCGACGTACTCGGGCAGGTCGTCGAGGTCGACGCCGAGGCCGACCATGGCGGCCTGGTGCACCACCGCGTCGACCCCGTCGGCCAGGACGTCGGCGAGGGCGGGCCGGTCCCGGACGTCGATCCGGAGCAGCGGTGCGCCCGCCACCGTGTCGGGTAGCGGCCGGCGGTGCGCGCCGGGGTGGCCGGAGTCCACCACGGTCACCCGGTGGCCGGCGTCGTGCAGGGCGGTCACCACATGGGTGCCGATGAAACCGGCGCCGCCGGTGACGAGTACGTGGGTCACCCGCCGACGGTAGGGCCGGTGACCGGCGTCGCGCCGCGACGACGACCAGCCGTCAGGGGTTCGTAAGAACTGCGCGGCGGCCGGGGATTCCGTCATCGTCAGGTAAGAATTTCCGGGCCGGTGGTGCCCTAGCGTCCCGCTGCATGACCGATGTGGTTCTTCCCTGCCGCGACGAGGCCCCGGCCCTGCCCGACCTGCTGGCGCGGATGCCGGCCGGCTACCGGCCGATCGTGGTGGACAACGGCTCGACCGACGGGTCGGCGGCGGTGGCCCGGGCCTGCGGGGCCGAGGTGATCAGCGTGGCCGAGCCCGGGTACGGCGCGGCCGTGCACGCCGGGGTGCTGGCGGCCGACCCGGTCGACGGGGTGGTGTGCGTGCTGGACGCCGACGGGTCGTTCGACCCGGCGCAGCTGCCCCGGCTGGCCGATCCGGTCCGGTCCGGCGCGGCGCACCTGGGCACCGGCCGGCGTCGGCCGACGGGGCGTGGGGTGTGGCCGTGGCACGCCCGGGTCGGCAACGCCGTGCTGGCCCACCGGCTGCGCCGCACCACCGGCCTCGACGTCCACGACATCGGGCCGATCCGGGCCGTCCGCCGCGACGACCTGCTGGCCCTGGGGTTGCGGGACCGCCGCTTCGGTTACCCGCTGGAGCTGCTGATCGCGGCCGGTCGGGCGGGCTGGCGGGTGGTGGAGGTCGACGTCGACTACCACCCCCGGGCGGCCGGCACCCGGTCGAAGGTGACCGGCACCGTGCTCGGCACCGCCCGCGCCGTGCGGGACATGGGCACGGTGCTGGCCCGGTGAACGCCCACCGTCCACCGACCGCCCTGCGGGTGCTGGTGCTGGCCAAGACGCCGGTGCCCGGCCGGGTCAAGACGCGGCTCTG
Organism: Micromonospora sp. S-DT3-3-22; assembly: GCF_015354745.1. Classification (NCBI taxonomy): domain Bacteria; kingdom Bacillati; phylum Actinomycetota; class Actinomycetes; order Micromonosporales; family Micromonosporaceae; genus Micromonospora; species Micromonospora sp. S-DT3-3-22. Next base: position 86,749 of record NZ_JACGMO010000012.1, on the reverse strand, counting down.
CCCGCCCTGCACGCCCGCGCAGGCCGCCCGGGTCGCCGCGGCGGCCCTGGCCGACACCCTCGACACCGTCGCCACGGCCACGGTCGACGCCCGGGTGCTGGTCGTCGACGGTGACCTGCCGGCTCCGCCGGGCTGGACGCGGCTCGCCCAGCGGGGTGGCCCGCTCGCCGACCGGCTCGCCCACGCGTTCGTCGACACCCGGGCGGGGGGCGCGGCGACCCTGCTGGTCGGCATGGACACCCCGCAGCTCACCGCCGCGCACCTGGACACCGCGCGGGACCTGCTCGGCCGGGCGGACGGGCCGGACGCGGTGCTCGGGCCGGCGGACGACGGCGGCTGGTGGACGCTGGGGCTGCGCGACCCCGGCCACGCCACGGTGCTGCGGACGGTCCCCACCTCCGTGGCGAGCACCGGCGCGCTGACCCTGGCCGCGTTGCGCCGCCGGGGCCTGCGGGTGCACCTGCTGCCCCGGCTGCGGGACGTGGACACCGCCGTCGACGCCCACGCGGTGGCGGCGCTGTGCCCGCCGGGCAGCCGGTTCGCCCGCGCCGTCGCCGTCGACGTCCCGTCGCCCACGGCGGTGGCCGGATGAACGCGGTGGCGTTGTTCGACGCCGTGTTCGACCGGGCCGCGTCGGGTGTCCCCGCCGCGTTCACCGCCCGGCACCCGAGCGGCGGGGTGCTGCGGTTCGACCCGGCGCTCTGGTGCCGGGACACCGTCGCCGGGGACGCGTCGCTGCTGGCCCGGTGCACCGGCCCGACCCTCGACGTCGGGTGTGGACCGGGCCGGCTCACCGGTGCGCTGATCGACGCGGGGCGGCCCGCGCTCGGCATCGACGTCAGCGCCACCGCCGTCCGGTTGGCCCGTCGGCGTGGCGCGGTGGCCCTGCGCCGGGACGTCTTCGGCCCGGTGCCGGGGGCCGGGCGGTGGCGGCACCTGCTGCTGGCCGACGGCAACGTGGGCATCGGCGGTGACCCGTACCGGCTGCTGCGCCGGTGCCGCCGGCTGCTGGCCGCCGACGGTCGGCTGCACGTCGAGTTCGCGCCACCCGGGACACCGGCCTGGTCCGGTACGGCCATGGTGCGGACGCCGGGCGGCGCGGACGGCCCGTTGCCCTGGGCCTGCGTACCCCTGGACGGTCTGTCGGCGCTGGCCGGGGCGACGGCGCTGCGGGTGCGCGACACCTGGACCGAGGCGGGCCGCTGGTTCGCCACCCTCGGCCCCCGGTGAGCGGCCGGCAGGCGGTGCCACGGCGGCCCGCCGGACGGTGGTCGGGATCGGTGCGCCCCGACCGGTTCCCGTCCCCGCAGCGGTCGACCCGGCTGACCAGCCAGCTCGGCGTCGCGCTCGGGGTGGCGTTCGCGGTCTGTTTCCTCACCGGGCTGCTCAGTCACCTGATCCAGCACCCGCCGGGCTGGTTCCGGTGGCCGGCCCGGCCGGTGGGGCTCTACCGGTTCACCCAGGGGCTGCACGTGGCGACCGGGCTGGCCACGGTGCCGCTGCTCGGGGCCAAGCTGTGGTCGGTCTACCACCACCTGTTCCGCTGGCCGCCGGTGCGGTCGGTCGCGCACGCGGTCGAACGCGCAAGCGTCGGTGTGCTGGTCGCCGCGGCCCTGTTCGAGGTGGTCGGCGGGGTGTTCAACGTCGCCCGCTGGTACGCGCCGATGCCGTTCTTCTTCACCGCCGGGCACTACCGGGTGGCGTGGCTGGCGGTGGGTGCGCTGCTGGTGCACGTCGGCGTGCAGTTGCCGGCCGTCCGGGCCGCGCTGGCCCGCCCGGGCGTCGAGTCGCCGCAGGAGCGGCTCAGCCGGCGCGGGCTGCTCGCCGGGGTGGCCGCCGCGGCCGGGCTGATCACCCTGACCACGGTCGGACAGACCGTACGGCCGTTGTCCGGCCTGGCGGTGCTCGCCCCGCGCCGGCCGGACGTCGGCCCGCAGGGGTTGCCGGTGAACCGGACCGCCCGCCGGGCCGGGGTGGACGTCGGGGATCCGGCGTACCGGCTGGTGCTCGACGGTCCGGGCGGACGGGTCGCGTTGGATCTCGCCGCCCTGTACGCCCTGCCGCAGCACACCGCCGACCTGCCGATCGCCTGTGTGGAGGGGTGGAGCGCGACCGGGCGGTGGACGGGGGTGCGGCTGCGGGACCTGGTCGCGCTGGTCGGGGCGGACCCGGACCGGGCGAGCGTCCGCGTCGAGTCGCTGGAGGCGGCCGGCCGCTACCGGGTGTCGACGGTCGGGCCGGCGCACGTGGGTGACCCGGCGACGCTTGTCGCGTTGCGGCTCGGCGGGGAGCCCCTGCATCCCGACCACGGCTACCCGGCCCGGTTGATCGCCCCGAACCGGCCGGGCGTGCTCCAGACCAAGTGGGTCGGCCGGATCGTCGTACGGGAGGCGGGGTGAGGACCCGGGTGGCGCTCGTCGCGGCCGGCGCCCTGCTCATCGGGTACGCCGTGGCGGGCGCACTGACCGACCCGGAGCTGGCCCCGGCGGGGGTGCTGGTGTTCCTGGCCGGGGTGCTGGTCGGGCACGACGTCGTCTGGATGGCCGGCCTGCTGGCCGTCGGGGCGCTGCTCGCCCGGTTCGTCCCGCGCCGGCACCGGCCGGTGGTGCGGGCCGGGGCGGTCGGTGCCGCCGCGCTCACCGTCGTGGCGCTGCCGCTGGTGCTGGGCTTCGGTCGGCCGCCGGACGATCCTTCGGTGCTGCCGCTGCCGTACGGCCGTAATCTCGCCGTGGTGCTGCTGCTCGTCGCCGCCGCGACGGCAGTGGGGTGCCTGGCGGTGGAGCTGCGGCACCGCAGGCGCACGGCCGGTCGGGACGGGGCGGGGGTGGCGTCGCGGGCCGACGACGAGGGCCCGCCGGGGCGTGTCGATCCGCCCTGACCGGGTGCCGCCCGGCGACGACACCACCCCATCGAACGATGCTCGTCGATTCTTGACACCCCGGAAGCGATCGCTGAGACTTGTCTGCAACACGCAGGCAACAATCAGGGCACCGGTCGCGGCGCGCCAATGTTAGCGCTAACAGCGATATCGGCGCGACGTCCCGACCAGAGAGGCCCGATCCCGTGACCGACCACTCCCCGACCCGGATCACGACGCCCTCAGCGGCGTCGCGGCGACACCGCCCGCTCCGCCGGCTGCTGGTCACGTTGGCCGCCGTGGCGACCGCGATGGTCGGCGGCGCGGTCGTCGTTTCGTCCCCGGCCACCGCCGCCACCAGCGGGTTCCGTGGCATGAACTGGGCCGTGCTGGGCGACAACTTCAGCACCGGCCCGCTCGTCGTGCAGGGCCTCAGCGCCTCCGACAGCAACGCGACGGTACGGGCCAAGGCCAACGCCCTCTACGACGACATGGCCGCCACCATGGGGGTCAACACCGTCCGGCTGCCGATCAACACGCACACGGTCGGGACGGCGTGGTGGGAGGCGTACCGGGGGGCCGTCGACGCCGCCACCGCACGCGGGTTCAAGGTCATCCTGGCGTACTGGGAGGACGGCGCCGCCTCCGGTGGCCGGATCACCAACCTCGCCGCCTGGAACGCGATGTGGTCCACGGTGACCAACACGTACGGCAGCAACCCCAACGTCTACTTCGAACCGATGAACGAGCCGCACGGCTACAGCTCGGCGGAGTGGCGCAACGTGGCCGCCAACTGGCTCAGCTACCACTACTCGGCGGCGCCCGGCCGGGTGCTCATCGGCGGCACCGGCTTCAGCCAGGACCTGCGGGACATCTGCAACGACAGCCGGTTCAACGCGACGCTGCTCTCCTTCCACCACTACGCGTTCTTCTACAGCGAGATGAGCTACGACGCCTTCCGCAGCCACATCCAGACCCGCCTGGGCAACTGCGCCTCCCGCGCCGTCGCCACCGAGTGGGGCGCGCCGATGAACGACGGCCGCAACTACGCCGACGCCAACAGCACCGACAACTTCGTCCGGCACATCCGGGCCATGGCCCAGGTGATGCGGGACAACCAGATGGGTGGCACCTACTGGCCCGCCCTCGGCGGCAAGCCCGGCACCATCGGCTACGACTGGTACTCGATGTACGCGCTCAGCGGCAGCGGCACCGACCTGAACCTGAGCGTCCGGAACCCCTCCGGGGCCGACCGGGTCCGCTACGGGTGGGGCGACACCGTCGGCGACGGCCCCACCACTCCCCCGCCGAGCAGCGGAACGTACTACCGGGTCACCGTGCGGCACAGCGGCAAGGCGATGGACGTCCAGCAGCCGAACACCGACAACGGCGCGCGGGTCGGCCAGTACACCTACGCCGGCAACGCCTGGCAGCAGTGGCAGTTCGTCGACGCCGGCAGCGGCTGGTGGCGGCTGGTCAGCCGGCACAGCGGGAAGTGCCTCGACGTGACGAGCGCCTCCACGGCCGACGGTGCCGAACTCATCCAGTACACCTGCGGCAGCGGCACCAACCAGCAGTTCCAGATGGTCACCAACGGCAGCTTCTTCCAGCTCCGGGCCCGGCACAGCAACAAGTGCGTGGACGTGCCGGCCTCGTCGACCGCCGACGGCCAGGTGCTCAAGCAGTACGCCTGCAACACCGGCGCCAACCAGCAGTGGTCCCGCACGGCCGTCTGACGTCCCACCCCGCCGCCGTACCGGCCCGGCCCGCGTACCCGGGCGGGTCGGTGCGGCGGCGGGCCTCCCGTGGGCCGGTGACCCGCGACCGTGGCAACCGGCCCTACCGGGCGGGTCGGTCGCCGGCGGCGGGGCCGGGCAGGCGACGGGCCAGTTCCCGGCGCAGCAGGTCACGGCCGGGGCGCTGGTGGACCAGTGGAACCCGGATCTCGTACGGCCGGCTCTGCCCGGCGACCGCCCACTCCCACCGGGCGAGCGGAGGGATGGTCTGCTCCGGGTCGGCCGGCTCGATCACCAGGACCGGGTACAGCCGCCCCGTGATCTCCGCGCGGGCGACGTTCGACCACCCGACGACCAGGGTGCGCTCACCCGGGCCGGCCACCTCGAGGTGGTCCGCGGTGAGCCGCAGCGGCAGCTGCGGCTGGTGACCGGTGGACGACGGACGGGCCGCCCCGCGCAGCAGGCCGAGGGCCAGGATCCACAGCGCGGGTGTCCACAGCCCGTCCCACCAGGGGTCACCGGAGACCAGGTTGGCCACCGCCACCGCCAGCGCCGCCGTCAGCACGGCCACCGCCAGGACGGCGACCTGACGCCTGCGGGAGCGACGGAACTCGATGGTGGGCGGGTCACCGGCGGCGGTCATCACGGCGTTCTGCCCGGCCGGCCGGAGAGCCAAACGGACCGTTCCCGCCGGGCACGCCCGTCAGTGCAGCCGACGTTTCCAGTCCCCCGGTACCCGGCCTTCGGGGCCGGGGGCCGGCTGGTCGGACGGGCGCGAGTGCGGCGGGGCCAGCTCCGGGCCGCGCGGGTGGAACCGGTCCGCCGGATAGTCCCAGAACCAGTCCTCGCCGGGTTCGAAACTCTGCACCACCGGATGCCCCTCGGTGGCGGCGTGCGCCGTCGCGTGCTGGCCCGGCGACGAGTCGCAGCAGCCGACGTGGCCGCAGGCCGCGCAGCGGCGCAGGTGGAACCACCACCCGCCGGACGACTCGCACTCGACGCAGCCGGGACCGCTGGGCGGCGCTGCCGGATTGATCCCCACCGTGGTCGCGGTGAGCGGCTCGGGTTGATCCTGCACGCGGCGTTCCTCTCGACTCGCCGGCTACGGTACCCGGACCGTCGCCGTGGCGTCCCGCCCCCGTTCACCCCGGCCGGGTGAGCCGGCCGCACCGGTGCGCCCCCGTTCACCGTCGCCCGGTGCCGCCGGGTCACCCGTCGCGCCCGGCAGGGTCCACCGGGTGCGCGGCGGACCCGTCAGAGGTCGGCCAGGATGCCGGCCAGTTCGACCGGCCGGCTGAGCATCGGCCAGTGCCCGGAGTCGATGTCGACCAGGTCGACCTGCCGGGCCTTGGCGAGTTCGGGCAGGTCACCCGCGTCGATCAGGGCCTGTGCCTGGGCCGGGGAAAACTCGGGGCAGACCAGCACGACCGGCACCTCGTACCGCCGGGTGTCGGTCAGCCGGACGGTCCCCCGGGCGACCTGCTCGGGCACCGGGACGGCGGCGGTGGCGAACTCCCGCCGGGCCCGGTCGTCGAGGTCGGCCGCGTCCGGGCCCTCGAAGGGCGCCCAGCCGGGGAAGGGCATCACGCCGTCCTCGATCGGGAAGAAGTCGGCGTAGGAGTCCCCGTCGGCCGGTGGGAACCCGCCGATCAGCACCACCCTGCGCACCGTCGAGGGGCGGGCGTCGGCGGCCAGCCAGGCCAGGGAGCAGGCGGCCGAGTGCCCCACCACCACCGACCCGCCCGGTGCCGCGTCGACAGCGGCCAGCACCGCGTCGACCTGGTCGTCGAGCGTCGCCGTGGTGTTCCCGTCACCCTGGCCGGGCAGGCGCACCGCGACCGCGTGCCGGCCGCGCCGCGCCAGTTCGGCCACCACGCCGTCCCACACCAGGGCGTCGAGCCAGAGACCACCGACCAGGACGATCCGTTCATCCGTCATACCGTCAACCTAGAACCGGTTCCGGACGTTTTCCTTCCGGTACCGTCCGGGCGTGGAGAACGCCGTCAGCCCCACCGCCCGCGCCCTGCGGACGCTCGACATCCTGCGCGACCGGCCCGGCACGACGGCCGCCCAGCTCGCCGCGGGTCTCGGCGTGACCGAGCGCGCCGCACGCCGCTACGTCGAGGTCCTCCGGGAGGCCGGCATCCCGGTCGAGTCCGTCCGGGGGCCGTACGGGGGCTACCGGCTCGGCCGGGGCGCGCGGCTGCCGGCCGTCGTGTTCACCCAGGAGCAGGTCCTCGGCCTGGTGATGGCCGTGCTCGACGGGCAGCCGGCCGCGGTCGACGCCGACGGGCTGGTCGGTACCGCGTTGAGCAAGCTCATCCGGGCGCTGCCCGACAGCCTCGGACGGCAGGCGGCGGCGCTGCGCACGTACGCGGCGGCCGCCGCCGACCGGCGGGCGGTGCACGCCGACCCGATCACGACCAGCGCGCTGGTCACGGCCGTGGCCGACCGTCGTCGGGTGGCCGTCAGCTACACCACCGAGGGTGGCACGTCGTGGGAGGCCGAGGTCGACCCGTGGGCGGTGGTGGTGCGCCACGGCCGCTGGTACCTGCTGTGCCACTCGCACCGGGCGGACGCGGTCCGCACGTACCGCATCGACCGGATCGGCGCGGTGCGGCACCTGCCGCAGCCGTTCACCCCGCCCGCCGACCTCGACCCCGTCGCCACCCTGGAGGCGCACCTGGGCTCCGGGTGGAAGTACCCGACCCGGGTGGTGTTCCACGAGCCCTACGAACGGGTGGCGCCCTGGGTCGGGCCGACGATGGGCCGGCTGGAGCCGGCCGGCGAGCGCTGCGTGCTCACCGGCAGCACCACCAACACCCGGATGTACGCCGGGGAGTGGCTGGCCGCCGTCCCGTTCGGGTTCACCGTCGAGGAGGGGCCCGAGCTGCGGGCGGCGGTGGCCGCGCTCGCCGCCCGCCTCACCGCCGCCGTGGCGGACACCCCCCGACCGGCGGCGGCGCGGTCGGGGGACGAGCCCCACCCCGGTCAGTAGACGAACGGCCAGCCGGCGGTGTCGTAGCCGAGCAGGTTGATACCGAGCAGCGACGCGCCGTTGTCGGCGTAGTAGTGGTAGACGAGCACCTCGGCGTCGGTGTCGGTGAACACCGCCTGGTGCCCGGGTCCGTGGATGCTGCCGTGCCCGGCGAGCACCTGGGTGCCGCCCCCGGCGGTCATCGCCACCCCGTTGCGGTCGACGTACGGCCCGGTGACCGAGGTGGACCTGCCCACCATGATCCGGTACGTGCTCGCCGCGCCCTGGCAGCAGCGGTCGAACGACACCCACAGGTAGTAGTAGTTGCCGTGCCGGACGATCACCGGCGCCTCGATGGCCCCTCCGTTGCGGCCCGCGATGCTGTGCACGGTCGCATCGGAGCGTTTCCCGGTGGCCGGGTTCAGCGCCACCATCTTGATACCGGACCAGAACGATCCGAAGCTGAGCCACCACCTGCCGGTGGCGTCGACCACCAGGTTCGGGTCGATGGCGTTGAAGGTGTCCGACGTGCGGGACTCGATCACCAGCCCCTGGTTGGTCCAGCTGCCCGACGCCCCGGTGGTGCTCGTGGCCAGGAAGATCGCCGACCGGTTGGAGCCGAACGTCGAGGCCGAGTAGTACAGCCAGTACCGGCCGTCGCGGTAGGACAGGTCCGGCGCCCACAGGTTGCGGCTGCCCCCGGTGTAGGTGGTGGTCCACGGCGCGCCGCCCGGGAACACCGTGCCGGCGTCGCGGAACGCGGTCCGGTCGGTGGAGGCCTTGAGCGCGATGTTGTCGCCGGTGTGCGCGACCAGGTAGCCGCCGCCGGGGCGGATCACGATCGTCGGGTCGTGCACCCCGACGTCCCCGGTGACCCGGCCCGGTCCAGGGTAGGAGGCGGGTGGGGTGGTGGGGGTGGCGGCCACCCGGGGCGCGGCGGTCGAGGCCGACGGTGATCCTCCGGCGATGCCGGCGGCCACCAGCACGACCGACAGGCAGACCAACGCCAGCCGGCGGAGGGTGGACGGATTCTGTACGGAGGCGAGCGAAGTGGTCACGACAGTTCCCTGGGTCGGGCGTCGGGCAGCGTGGTGCCGACGCGACGCGACGTCGACAAAAAATGTCGAGATCATTGCATTCGTATTTTCCCGAAGCTAACGCAGACATCGAAGCATGTCAACGCCTAGCGCTGCCGCTCCCCACCCGCCGACACTCCCGGGCAGCCCGTGCCGCAGAGGCCGCGACGAACCGCTCCCGGCGGGCCCCGCACCACGGTGTCGACGACCGCCCACGCAGGGATCTTGCCACCGGCGTCCGCACCCGAAAGGGGCGACACGACCCGCCACGATGGGACAGGGCCACGATCGGCAAGGAACTGCGAGGTATTGAGATGCTCATCTCCGCCGACAGCATCAGGGCACGACGAGGAGACAGCGACCCTATGCTTGTCGCCGGAATACCTGCGGCCGGTCGGGTGGCAGGAAAAGCACCAGTCCGAGGATCTGCGAATGCGTCGGAAATCTGCTCTGGACAATGGCATCGCTGACGTCACCACGGCAATTACCCGCAGTGGAACGTCAACCTCCCCCGCAGCGGACGCCGCGCGCCGATCCGCGGTTGCCGAGGAACAGGAGTTTCTCGACTCGGCCATGGCCCAGCGCGACACTCTCGTCGACCACCTGCAGGCAGAGCTTTCCTCAGCTGCCCTGGACGTGTTGGAACGGGCGCGGCTGCGCATGCTCCGCCAGCAGTACGAGCAGCTGCGGCGGGCGCAGGAACGGTTGGTCTTCGGCCGCCTCGACGGTCTTGACGGCACCGTGCGGCACGTGGGCCGGGTCGGCCTGCGCAACGACGACGAGGACGGTGAGCCGCTGCTGCTGGACTGGCGCGCTCCCGCGGCCCGGCCGTTCTACACCGCGACGGCTGTCGACCCGCAGGGGCAGGCACGGCGTCGGCACATCCGCACGACGGGACCGGTGGTCGTCGGGGTGGACGACGAGCCGCTGGACGGGACCATGACAGCGGAACTCGTCGGTGAGGGCGCGCTGCTGGCCGCCCTGGACCAGCGGCGCACCGGTCACATGTCGGCAGCGATCTCCACGCTGCAACGCGAACAGGACGACATCATCCGGGCGGAGGCGACCGGCCCGCTGATCGTGCAGGGCGGTCCCGGCACCGGAAAGACGGTGGTGGCCCTGCACCGCGTCGCCTATCTGCTGTTCGCCCACTCGACAATGGCCGACCAGGCGGTCCTGGTCCTCGGTCCCTCCCCGCGGTTCCTCCGGTACATCGCCCAGGTGCTGCCCGCGCTCGGTGAGACCGCCGTCGTCTCGGCGACCTGCGACACCCTGCTGCCCGGCATCCGCGTGGGCCGCGACGAGAGCCGCACTCTCGCCGAGATCAAGGGCCGCGCCCTGTGGCAGGCCGCGCTCGAGAACTACGTCGGCTCGCTGTTCCCCCGGCCCCGTGAGTTGAAGCTGCGCTGGGAGGGCGAGTTCTACGTCATCCCCGCCGGGACGGTCGCCCAGATACTCGCCTCGGTGCGGGGGCGTCCCTATCACCGGGCCCGCGAGGCGTGCGCCGAGCAGCTGCACCACCTCCTGACCGAAGCCGTCGTCGATCAACGCGAGGCGCTGATGCACGCGATGGAGGAGGGCTTCGAGGACATCCTCGCCCGCGTCGACCGGAGCATGGAGCATGACCACCGGCCCGGCGGTGGGCCCACCGGCAGTGACGTCGACGGGCTGCTCTCCGAGGAGGAGATCGACATTCTCCGTGGTCGTATCGGGGAGAACGCGACCATCGCCCGGTTCGTCGAGGCCTGGTGGCCCACCCTCGACGCCGAAGAGCTGGTGGGAGGTCTCCTGACCGACCGCGCCCTGCTCGCCCGCTTCGTTCCCCAGTTGTCCGCGGCGGAGATCACCGCCGTATCGACCGAGCCCGCACCGTGGGCTTCGAGCGACATCCCCCTGCTCGACGCCGTCGCCGACCTGCTGGGCGAAACCGAGGCTCCGCCACCGCCTGGCGATTTCGTCGCCGACCACGCTCGCCAGCAGCGCGGCTGGGTGTACGGCCACGTCGTCATCGACGAGGCGCAGGAGCTGTCCGAGATGCAGTGGCAGATGGTGCTGCGGCGTTGTCCCAGTCGATCCGTCACGGCGGTCGGCGACATCGATCAGACGGAGGCGGCGCACCGGCACACCAGCTGGGCACAGGCGGTACGGGCAGCTTTCGGCGAGCGGTGGACCGCAGCGGAACTCACCATCTGTTACCGCACCCCGCGCGAGGTCATGGACCTCACCGGGCCCGTCCTGAAGCAGGCCGGTAGCCACAACTCCCCGCCCCGGGCGGTGCGTTCCTGCGGCATCGACCCCTGGGTGCGCACGGTCGCCCCTGCGGAGCTTGCCGCCACCGCTGCCCGGGCCGTCCGGCAGTTGCAGCAACGGTGGCACGGCGGCACGGTGGGCGTCATCGCCCCCGCCGACCGCATCGCCGAACTCCACGCCGTACTGAGTGACGTACCGGTGCTCACCGCGGTCCAGGCCAAGGGACTGGAATGGGATGCGGCGCTCCTCGTCGACCCCCAGGGCATCGCCGCTGGGCCGCGCGGATGGAACGGCCTCTACGTCGCGCTCACCCGATGCACCCAGGAACTCGGACAGCTGGTTCTCGCGTAGCGGGAGTCTGCGGGTGTGCCGCCGTCCCGCCGAAGGCCGGTCACCGCTGGCGCAGGGTGGCCAGGGCACCGCCCCAGGCCGTCACCTCGTCGAGCATCCGGTGCAGGACGTCCACCTGGTTGCCGGCGGGCCGCACCTCGCCATCGGCGTCGAACTCGGCGAAACAGTGCAGGCCGACCTGGTCGCGGACGTCGGCGACGTGCACTTCGGCCAGCACCAGCCGCAGGTGCTCGACGGCCCGGGCACCGCCGTTGAGGCCGTACCCGACGAAACCCGCCGACTTGTGGTGCCACTCGGTGTAGAGGTAGTCGATCGCGTTCTTCAGCACGCCGGGACCGGCTCGTCGAGGTGTGGCAGGTCGTGGTCGGCCAGGTCGGGCGCGGGGCCGGCCCGGACGTCGTCGGCCGGGCCGGCCCCGTGTGCGGGGTCAGACCGTGACGACCCGGTTGTCCACGATGGAGGTGAACGTCGACTCGGGGCTGATCAGACCCCACTTCACCATCCACCGGTAGGTGCGCTCGAACTCGGCCTCCGGGTACGGCTCCGGGTCGACGTAGCGCAGCCGGCCCAGCCGGAAGTCCGCCGGCTCCAGCTTCACCAGGTCCTCGGGCACCTCGGCGACGAAGTGGTGCAGGTACGGCCGGATGTCCTCGTTGATCTTCGCGACGGCCCGGCGGACGGCCCGGTCGACGGCGGCGAAGGTCTCCGGGTCGACGTCGGCGCTGGCGATCTCCGAGCCGACGTAGAACGCCTCGGTGATCAGCACGTAGCCGAGCTTCTCGGCGGCGGTGGTCCACGGCTCCATCAGCGCCACCGCGTCGATCTCGCCGTCGCGCAGCTTGCGGAACCGTTCGGCCGGTCCGCCGGCGTGCACCACCTTGATCTCGTCGGAGTCCAGGAAGCCCTCCAGGGACTGGATGGCCAGGTAGTGCGAGCCGTGGTGGAAGTTGACGCCGACGGTCTTGTTGGCCAGGGCCTGCGGGTGCCTGACGTCGGAGTCGGGCCGCACGAAGATCGCCTGGCTGGCCACGGAGGCCCGCTTGGCGATGATCTGGCCGCCGCGTCCGCTGTCGTGGGACCGGCGGATCTGCCCCCACTCGCAGGCCCGGTAGAGGGAGACGTCGCCGCTCTCGAACGGCTTGGAGATGCCGCCGAACGAGCTGACCAGTTCGTGTTCCTCGATCGGCTTGAGCACCGCGTCGTACGAGCCGGGGGCGACCAGTTCCAGGTCGATGCCCTCCTCGGCGAAGTAGCCGTGCTCCAGGCCGACGAGGTACGGCAGGGTGAAGATGGCGCCGCTGCGGACGCTCCTGACCTTCTTGAGTGCCACCGTGGTGGTCCTTTCTGTGCTGGTGTCGTGCTGTGCGTTATCGGGCGGGTGTGGCGGTCGGTGGTGCCGTCGACGGGTCCTCGTTGCCCACCACCTCCTCTCCCGGGGTGGGTCCGGGCGGCGGCCGCAGCAGCCGCCACGTCGCGTACGCGCAGTACGCGGCGGTGGCCGCGACGAGTCCGTACGCGACGCGCAGGGCGGTGGTGAAGTCGTCGCCCGCCTCGGCGGCGACCCGGGCGACGTCGTCGGTGGGCTGGCCGGTCAGGGCCAGCACCGACACGACCACCGCGCCGAGGACGGCGACGCCGAGGTTGGTGCCGATCTGCCGGGAGGCGCTGGTGATGGCGCTGGCCACCCCGGCCCGGTCGCGGGGCAGGCTGTTCACGGCCGTGTTGGTGGCCGGCGGGTTGACCAGGCCCATGCCGGCGCCGAGCAGGAGGTAGCCGACGAGCAGCGGGGCCAGGCCCGCGTCGGTGGTCACGGTCAGGGCGAGCAGGGTCATCGACGCCACGAACGACAGGTGCCCGACGGTGGCGGGCAGCCGGCCGCCGTGCCGGCCGACGATGCGGCCGGAGACGTTGGCGAGCACCAGCGTGCCGAGGGTGGTCGGCAGGGTGAGCAGGCCGGTGGCCAGCGGGCTGTATCCGCGGACCTGTTGCAGATAGAAGGTGTTGACGAAGGTGAACCCGCCCAGCGCCAGGTAGGCCACGATCGCGGTGAGCACCGCGCCGCGCAGCGCGGGGATCGCCAGGTGACGCGGGTCGAGCACCGGGTCGGGGCGACGGCGGGCCGCCGGCACGTACCCGACGGCGGCGGCCACCGCCACGGCCACCGCGACCAGGACCGGGCCGGTCAGCCAGCCCCGGCTGGGGCCGTCGATCAGGGCGAACGTGAAGCCGACCAGGACCAGGGCGGCCAGCGTGTTGCCCAGTCCGTCGAGGCGTCGGGGCGGGCCGGCCACGACGCCCGGCGGCAGCAGCCGGGTGCCCAGGTACAGCAGGGCCGCGCCGCCGACGCTCACGGCGAAGAGGCTGCGCCAGCCGGCGGCCTGCACCAGCACCCCGCCGACCAGGGGTCCGCAGGCGGCCGACACCCCGGCCGTCGCGCTCCAGGTGCCCAGTGCCCGGCCGCGTCGTACCGCGTCGGGGAACAGGTTGGCGATGAGGGCGAGGGCGGGCGGGGCCATCAACGCTCCCCCGACGCCCTGCACGCCCCGGGCGGCGATCAGGGCGGGCGCGTGCGGGGCCGCCCCGCACAGCACCGACCCCGCCGCGAACACCAGCAGCCCGACCCGGAACATCCGCCGCCGCCCGTACCGGTCGGCGACCGCGCCGCAGAGCAGGGTGAGGCTGGCCCGCACCAGCGCGTTGCTGGTCGCCACCCACTGCAACTCGGTCGTGCTCAGCCTCAGTTCGCGGTGCACCGACGGCAGGGCGAGGTTCAACGCCGCGCCGTCGAGGACGCCGAGGAACAGCGTGCCGCAGCACACCAGCAGGGCGGCGCGGCTGCGCCAGGGCAGGGACACCGGGGCTCAGAGCTTCTCGTACACCGGCTTGCCGGCCCGCTTCTTCAGCACGCCGACCTCGACGGCCAGGTCGATCTGCTTCTCCAGGTTGGCGAAGACGGTGTCGTCCCACACGTCGGCGTAGACGGGGGCGAGCCGCTCCGGCAACAGCTCGATGGCCTTCTTCTCGGTGTCGGGGACGCCGTAGTCGGCGTGGTACCTCCCGATCAGGGCCGGATCCTGCTTGATCAGCCGCCAGGCTTCCAGGGTGAAGTCGACGTACGCCTTCGCGGTCTCCCGGTTGGCGGCCAGCCAGTCGCGGCGTACGGCGGTGCCGTTGAGGAACAGCGGGCTGCTGTCGCCGGTTCCCTTGCGCCACAGCTCGTCGACGGAGGCGAGTTGCCGGTTCCCGGAGCCGACCAGGCGGGTGGCGTTGGGCTCGATCGCGATGATCGCGTCGAGGTCGCCGCGCTCGTAGAGCGCGAGGTTGGCGATGGGCTGCCCGGTGAACAGTTTGAACTCGCGGTCGAAGCGGATGCCGTTGACGGCCGAGGCGAGCGCCGCCGCCCGGTAGGTGTCGCTGCTGGGTGGCTGCACGCCGACCTTCCTGCCCTTGAGGTCGGCGATGCTCTGGTACGGGCTGTCGGCCGGGACGATCCAGCGGCCGTGGTTCCACAGCGACGGTCCGACGATGACCACGTCGTGGCCGCTGGTGTTGACCTCGGTCGCGCCCAGCGGGCCGAAGGCGTAGATGTCGAGCACACCGGTGAGCAGTTGTTCCTGTCCCGCGCCGGGGCCACCGCCGGCCTTGCGGTCGAGGCGGAGCCCGTGCTTGGCCTCCAGGCCGAACTGTTCGGCCACGGAGTCGCGGATCGCCCCCGCCGTGCCGGGGCTGCGGGGCTGCACCTTGGCGCTGCGGGTGCCGGCGGCGGCCGGCTCGTCGGTGCCGCAGGCGCTCAGCAGGGTGGCCGCGCCGGCTCCGCCGGCGAGGAGCCCGGCGGCACGCAGCAGGGATCGTCGGGTGAGGGGTGTCGTGGACACAGGGGTTCCTTCCAGGTGTGGCTCAGGGGTGCCCCGGCTCGCGGGGTGAGGGCGGCGGGCCGGTGGCCGCGCCGGGGGTGGGGCGGGTTCAGGTGAGGGCGGCGACGATGCGGCGGTGCACGTCGAACAGGTCGGGGTCCTCCGGGCTGCGGGGGCGCGGGCGGTCGATGCGGTACTCCCCGACCACCTCGGCCGGGCGTCCGCCGAGCACCACCACCCGGTCGGCGAGGAACGCGGCCTCCAGCGCGTTGTGGGTGACCAGCAGGCCGGTGCGCGGGGTGCGCAGCCAGAGCTGTTGCAGCAGCAGCCGCAGGCGGCGGGCGGTCAGCTCGTCCAGCGCGCTGAACGGTTCGTCGAGCAGCAGCACCTCGGGTCGGACGACGAACGCGCGGGCCACGGCGACGCGTTGGCGCTGTCCGCCGGAGAGCACCGACGGGTACGACCGGGCGTAGTCGGTCAGGCCGACGGCGTCGAGGATCGGGGCGACCTCGGCGGGGTCGACGCCGGCCGCCGTGGCGGCGAGTCGCACGTTGGTCTCGACGGAGGTCCAGTCCAGCAGCCGGGGTTGCTGGAACACCATGCCGAGGCGGGGTCGGGTGCCGCCGGTGGAGACGGTGCCCGCGTCGGGGCGTTCCAGGCCGGCGATCAGGTGCATCAGAGTGGTCTTGCCGGTGCCGGAGCCGCCGACCACGGCGACCAGTTCGTCGGGGGCGAGGGTGAGGGAGAAGTCGCGGAAGATCTGTTGCCGTTCGCCGGTGCGCCGGTTGGTGAACGCCTTGTCGACGCCGTCGAGACTGATCCGGATGCTCATCGCAGGGCCACCCGCCGCCAGCGCACCGCGCGACGTTCCAGGGTCTGCAGCAGCCCGTACTCGATGGCGGCCATGACCAGGGCGAAGGCGACGGTCCAGGCGAGCACGCCGGCCACGTTGTGCTGGGAGAACTCCAGGTTGAGCTGGTAGCCGACGCCGTCGGCGAGGCCGAAGATCTCCACCAGCACGATGACCTTCCAGGCCATCGCGATGCCCAGGCGTGCCCCGGTGAACAGGTCGGGGACGATGGCGGGCAGCCACACGTACCGCAGTCGGGTCAGCGCGTCGAACCGGTAGACGTGGGCCATCTCGCTCAGCGCCGGGTCGACCGAGCGGACGCCCTGCGCGACGTTGATGGTCAGCGCGGGGGCTGCCGCGAGCGCCACGGTGAGGACCGGGTTGAGCAGGCTCACCCCGAACCAGATGACGCACAGCAGGGCCTTGACCAGACCGGGGGTGGCCAGTCCGATGAGGACGGCGGGCTCCAGGAAGCGGCGCAGCCACTCGCTGCGGCCCATCGCGATGCCGGCGGCGACGGAGACGACGAAGGCCGCCGCGAAGCCGAGCACGACGCGGGTGAGGGTGACCCGGACGTTCTCCGCCAGCGCGCCGCTGGTGGTGATGTCGGCCAGGTTGCGGGCGATCTCACCGAGGCCGGGGATCAGGGCGCTGCCGGAGGTGTGCGCCATGAGCTGCCAGCCGGCCGCGAGCAGGCCGACGAGCAGCAGCGCGGGCAGTGGCCGGGTGAGGCGTGCGACGACGTCGGTGGCGGGTGGGCGGCCCGGCGGCGCGGGCGACCGCCCACCGCCGAGCACGACCTCCTCGACGCCGGCGGGGTGCGTGACGGTCATCGACATCCCATCCTTCGGTACATGGGCCGCGTCATCCCCGACGCCGGCAGACCAGTGACCAGCACGACAACGCCAGCCTCTCGATTTCCTATCCTGCCGATAGGATTAGTAGGCTTGCAATGTTGTCTCACCTGACAGGATGCACCTTGTGGAGTAGTCGACCGGGAGCAACGAGTGACCGTCGTCGCCGGGGCGTCACGGGCCGTCGGGGCGCCCCGGCGGGGACCGGGCCGAGCGGGACGACGGACGGGCCGCAGGACCGGCGCACACACGGCCGGCCGGTGCGACCGCCCGTCTCGGGGCGGTCACACCGGCCGGTTCGATGGTCGCGTCAGGAGACGGCGCAGCTGACCCCGTTGAGGGTGAAGGAGGCGGGTCGGCCGGTGTTGCCGGTGTGGGTGGCCTGGAAGCCGATGTCGGTGGACTCGCCGGCCGCCAGCGTCCCGTTGTACGAGACGTTGCGGGCGGAGACCTGACCGCTGGTGCCGGTGTAGGTGGCGTTCCAGCCGTTGGTGAGCGACTGCCCGGCGGGCAGGGTGAACGCCAGGGCCCACCCGTCGATCGCCGACGTGCCGCGGTTGGTGATGCGGATGCTGGCGGTGAACCCGTCGTTCCAGGAGTTCATCGTGTAGCCCACCGCGCAGTCGCCGGACTGGCCCGGCGGCGGCGTGGTCGGCGGCGGCGGCGTGGTGGGCGGCGGCGTCGTCGGGGGCGGGGTGGTGGGCGGCGGGGTCGTCGGGGGCGGCGTGGTGGGGGGCGGCGTGGTCGGCGGCGTGGTGGCGAAGGTGATGTTCGAGACGTAGGAGTTGATGTTCCAGCTCGCGTCCGCGTCGGTCTGGCTGGTGACCGGCCGGCCCTGGACGGTGAAGTTGGTGAAGTGCACGCCGCTGATGTTGACCGTCGAGGATCGTCCGTGCAGGTTGACGACCTTCTTCACGTCCGAGGAGACGTTGGTGAAGTAGGCGTTGCGGATCGTCGAGGTGTTCTTCACCGTCCGCCAGGACGGCGGACGGTCCTCCTGGAGGTCGATCAGGCTGTCGGTCTGTTCGACCCTGACGTCCTCCCACCGGGTGTTGGACACGACGGCGGTGTCGACGGCGTCGATCACCATCGAGCGTCCCGCCTTCACCACGTCGATGTCGCGGAAGACGATCCCGTCCATGGACGTTCCCTCGGTCTTGGTGCCGATCTTCGCGCAGGCGGAGTTGCTGTAGCAGACGACGTGCTCGTGGACGACGTTCCTGGTGTTGACAATGCCGCTGGCGAACTCGTTCTTGGTCGCCATGTTGTCGTCGCCGGTGTAGAGGAACGCGTTCGACAGCAGGCTGTTGGTCGACTCGTCGAAGTCCACGCCGTCGGTGTTGTTGTACCCCGAGTTCGGCCGGCAGTTGATCAGCTTGTAGTTCCGGATGGTGACCCTGTCGCTGCGGTAGACGAGGGTGTTCCAGTAGCTGGAGTCGCGGACGGTGACGCCGTCGACCAGGATGTCGGAGCTTTCCTCGATCTTCAGCACGGCCAGGTTGATGCCCTGGGCCCGCAGGTACTTGCCGTTGCCGTCGATGACCCCACGGCCCAGCAGTTTCGCGTTGCGCACCTGGTACATCCGCAGCGAGGCGTGCTGCATGCCCTCGATGTTCACCCCGCCGCTGCCGGTGTTGAAGTCCGCCTTCTGGTTCGAGCCGTAGAGGACCGCGCCGGCGGCCAGGTAGAGGGTCATGTTGCTCTTCATCCACAGCTCACCGACCTGGTACCGGCCCGGCGGCACGTACAGGATGTTGCGGGTCGCCCCGGACGCTGCGTTGATGGCGCTCTGGATCTTGGAGGTGACCAGCGTCCCCCCGGTGTTGTCGACGCCGTAGTCGGCCAGGTTCGTGACGTCGGCGTCGCCCACCTGCGGCGCGTCCGCCTCGGGCGCGTCGATCAGGACGAACAGCAGTTCCTTGGCGTCGAACTGGACGATCAGGTAGTTGGGGCCGCTGGTGAAGCTGATGGTGTTGCCGCTGCGGGTGACGGCGAGCTTCCGGCTCTTGGGACTGACGGTGTACGCAGTGAACCCCTCGGCGACGGTGACCGAGAACTGGGCGGTCCCCGCCGCCGCCATCGAGCAGTGCGCGTAGTGCACCTGCATCTCCGGGGCGTACTTGGTCATCTTCTCGACGAACAGCGGGGTGGCGTCCGCCGTGACGGTGTAGAGCGTGCTCTTCGTCGCGCCGCGCAGGGCGGGATCGGCGACGCAGCCGCCGGCGGCCGCACCGGGCGAGTCGTTCGCGGCCGCCGCGGTCGCACCGTGGACCGGTGCCACCACTGCGCCCGTCGCGACACCACCGACGGCGAGGAGCGCGATCGTTGCCCAGATCGCGAGGCGTCTGTTCTTCATGGGGACCCTTCTCGGGGAATGGACTGGGTTTCGCCCGGACGACTGCCCGCCGTAGGCGGGCCGGCACCGGCGCGACCGCCGGCCGTGGCGCGGGACCCGCGCTGGTCCCGACAGGCCCTTCCGTGTCGCTCGCCGCGCCGCCCTGTTTCCTCGCGGCGGGGACACGGAGCCGAAAGGGCCGCGTCAAGAAACATTTCCACGGCGGACACTACGCATGACATGCATGTCCGTCAATATAAGGCAAGGCGGTGGCTGGAAACTATCGGGACATCATTTGAAACTTTCCAGTCGACCGAGCTGATACCGGCGGCGGGTCGGGCCCGCGAGGTGCGCGACCGTGAACCGCTGCCCGACCCGACGCACACCCACGGTCACCGCGTCGGGCCGTACCCGCACCGGGTGACGACCTCCGTTCGACATCGGCTATTGACGTCGCCGTAACAGGGGGCTTAGCGTCTGTCGAACCGCTTCGTCGAACCGCTTCGACGATCATCCACGTGCGGTTCGACGCTGCCCGGGGAGGTGCGCGATGGCCACCATGCACGACGTCGCCCGCCTGGCGCAGGTCTCGGTCAGCACCGTGTCCTACGTCCTCACCGGGGCCCGGCCGATCTCCCAGGCCACCCGGGCCAAGGTGCTCGCCGCCATGGCCCAGCTCGACTACCAGCCCAACGCGATGGCCCGCGGCCTGGCCAGCCGGCGCAGCCGGATCCTGGGCCTGCTGCTGCCGATGGACGAGCGCGGGCTCGGCGCGACCGAGGCGGCGTTCGTCACCGGGGCCGCCGCGGCGGCCAGCGCCGTCGGCTACCACCTGGTGCTGTCGCCGGTCGGTGGGGGCGGCGACCTCGACGAGCTGCGCCGGCTGGCCAGCCAGCGGATGTTCGACGGCGTCGTGCTGATGGAGGTGCAGCTCGCCGACGAGCGGGTCGACGCGCTCCAGCAGGCCGGGGTCCCGCTGGTGCTGATCGGGCGGACCGGGGACACCGACGGGCTCTCCTACGTCGACATCGACTTCGAGCAGACCGTGCGGGAGGCGGTGGCGCACCTGGTCGGCCTGGGCCACCGGCAGATCGTCTACGTCAACCACTCGGCCGAGACCCTGGCCAGCGGCTACGGGCCGGCGCTGCGTACCCGGGACGCCTTCGTCACGGCGATGACCGGCCACGGCCTGGAGCCGGTCATGATCCCGGCGCAGGACAGCGCCGCCGGTGGGCGGGCCGCGCTGGCCGCCGCCGTCGCGCGGGCGCCGGGCCTGACGGCCGTGCTGGCCATGAACGAGACGGCGATCTTCGGCATCCTCGGCGAGCTGACCGCGCGGGGGCTGACCGTGCCCGACGACGTGTCGGTCGTCTCGATGGTCACCTCGCCGCAGGTCGCCGAGCTGGCCACCCCGGCGCTGACCGCGATGACGTCGCCCGGGTCGGCGATGGGCCGGATCGCGATCGAGGCGCTGGTGCGCCACCTGGACGGGGCCGGTGACGAGCGCCACCAGCAGTTGCTGCCGTGCGCGCTGGAGATCCGGGGATCGACCGCAGCACCACGAAGCCGTCCCCCCGATGGGGGCTGACCAGGTAAAACGGCCCGCCGCCGCGCGGCAACGCGACGACGGACCCAGTGAAGTACCGGGCTCGATACTCAACGAGGAGGATAGCAATGCAGCGATTCCGCCGGATCGTCGCCGCGATCGCCCTGGCGGCCACCGCGACGACCACCGTGGCCGCGTGCGGCGGCGACGACAGCGGTGACGACAGCGGGGCCAAGACCCTCAAGCTCTGGCACTACGAGGGCGAGAACAGCGCGATGGGGGTCGGCTGGGCCAAGGCCATCGAGATCTTCAAGACCGAACACCCGGGCGTCGAGGTGCGCTTCGAGCGCAAGGCGTTCGAGCAGATCCAGCAGAACGCCGGCATGATCATCAACTCGTCCGAGGGCCCGGACATCATGGAGTACAACAAGGGCAACGCGACGGCCGGCCTGCTGTCGTCCCAGGGCCTGCTCACCGACCTCAGCGGCGAGGCGGACAAGCGCGGCTGGGCCGGCAAGCTCAGCCCCAGCCTGCAGACCACCGCCCGGTACAGCGACAAGGGCGTGATGGGGTCGGGCAACTGGTTCGGCGTGCCGAACTACGGCGAGTACGTCACGGTCTACTACAACAAGGACCTGTTCGACCGTAACGGCGTCACGGTGCCCACCACCATGGCGGAGCTGACCGCCGCGATGGACACCTTCGTCGGCAAGGGCATCACCCCGCTGGGCATGGCCGGCGCCGAGTACCCGGCCGGGCAGCTGTTCTACCAGCTGGCCCTGTCGAAGGCCGACCGGCAGTTCGTCGACGACTACCAGCTCTACAAGAACCCGGTCGACTTCCGCGCCGACCCGCTGAAGTACGGCGCGGACACCTTCGCCGACTGGGTGAAGAAGGGTTACGTGGCCAAGGACTCGGCGAGCCTCAAGGCCGAGGACATGGGCACCGCGTTCATCGCGGGCAAGACCCCGATGATCGTCTCGGGGAGCTGGTGGTACGGCCGGTTCAAGGCCGAGATGAAGGCCAACTGGGACACCTTCCTGTTCCCGGGCAACACCCTCAACGCCGGCTCGTCCGGCAACCTCTGGGTCGTCCCGACCAACAGCAAGGCCAAGAGCCTGGCGTACGACTTCATCGACATCACCCTGCGCCCGGAGATCCAGGACATGATCGGCAACAACGGTGGCATCCCGGTGGCCGGCGACCCCGCGAAGATCACCGACCCGAAGGACCGCAAGCTGATCGAGGACTTCAACACGGTCAGCAAGCAGGACGGTCTGGCCTTCTACCCGGACTGGCCGGTGCCCGGCTACTACGACGTGCTGGTCGGCGGGTTCCAGGCGCTGATCAACGGGTCGAAGTCCCCCGACCAGGTGCTCGACACGATCGCCAAGCCGTACGCCGACGGCGTCAAGGAGATCACCGGCAAGTGACACGGCGAGCGGCGGGCGCGACCGGCACCACCGGCGCGCCCGCCCACCCCCGCCGGGAAGGATCCTCCATGACAGTCCCCGACACCGTCGCCGGCACCCCACCGGCGACGACCCCCACCCCCTCCCCCGCGCCCCCACCCCGCCGCCGACGCGACGGACGCGACGCGGCGTACTGGCTCTACCTGCTCCCCGGGGCGGTGCTGTTCGTCCTGGTGATCGGCGTGCCGCTGGTCGGCACCGGCTACCTGTCGCTGACCCGGTGGTCGGGCGTCGGCGACCCCACCTTCGTCGGGTGGGACAACTACCGGCAGCTGCTGGACGACGACGTGTTCTGGGCGTCGTTCCGCAACACGGTGGCGATGATCGTCGCGATGGTGGTGGTGCCGACGCTGCTCGGGCTGCTGCTCGCCTCGGTGCTCTTCGACGTCATCGGGCGTCGGTTCCGGCCCCGGACGGCGGCGGCCCTGCGGGCCGCGTTCTACCTGCCGCAGGTGCTGCCCGTGGTGGTGGCCGGCATCGTGTGGGGCTGGATCCTGCGCCCCGACGGCGCGTTCAACAGTGTGCTCGACGCGGTCGGTCTCGGCGCGCTGCGCCACGACTGGTTGGGCGACCCGGACACCGCGCTGCCGGCGGTGATGGCGGTGATGATCTGGGTGCAGATCGGCTACCCGGTGGTCGTGTTCATGGCGGCGTTGCAGCGGGTCGACCCGGAACTGTACGAGGCGGCCGAGGTCGACGGGGCGAACTGGCTGCACCGGTTCCGGGCGATCACCCTGCCGCAGATCCGGCCGGAGACCTTCGTGGTGGCCCTGACCTGCACGATCGCCGCGCTGAAGGTGTTCGGGCCGATCTTCGCGCTGACCCGGGGCGGGCCGGAGAACGCCACCAACGTGCCGTCGTACTTCGCGTACTACACGTTCTTCAAGAAGCTCCAGGTCGGTTACGGCTCGGCGATCTCCACCGTGCTGACGGCGATCATCGTGGTGGTGGCCGTGGTCTTCATCGCCGTGCAGGCCCGCAGCGAGCGCCGGGAACGGGGGCGCTGAGATGGCCGTCACGACGACCGGGATCCCGGTCCGCCGGAAGGTGCGCGACCGGCACCACCGGGGCGTCAGCCGCTGGGTGGTGCTCGCCGGGGTCACCGCGGGCGCGCTGGTCATGCTGGTGCCGTTCGCGTTCATGCTGCTCAATGCGTTCAAGTCGCCGGGCGACTACTCGTCGGGCGGCCCGCTGAGCTGGCCGTCGGAGTTCTACACCACGGGGCTGCGGACGTACTGGTCGGAGGTGAACTTTCCGCTCAAGCTGTGGAACTCGGCGCTCATCGCCGGGTCGGTGGCGGTGCTCGGCGTCGTCGTGTCGCTGCTCAACGCGTACGCCCTGGGCATCGGCCGGGTCCGGGGGCGGCTGTGGATCGTCGGGGTGTTCCTGCTGGCCAACATGCTGCCGCAGGAGGCGTTGATCTACCCGCTGTACTACGTCGCCAAGGAGATCGGCCTCTACAACACCCGGCTGTCGGTGATCATCATCTTCACCGTCATCCAGAGCGCGTTCGGCACGTACCTGCTCGCCTCGGTGCTGGGCACGTTCCCCCGGGCGCTGCTGGAGGCCGCCGCGCTGGACGGTGCCGGCAGGTGGACGGTGCTGTGGCGGGTGGTCTTTCCCAACCTGCGGCCCACCCTCGCCGTCCTGCTCATCTTCTTCTTCATCTGGACCTGGAACGAGTTCCTCATCCCGCTGGTCATGCTGATCGACAACCAGACCCAGACCATCCCGGTCGCGCTCGCATCGTTGCAGGGTGACCGCCTGATGGACGCCCCCACCACCAACGCCGGCGCGTTGATCAGCCTGGTGCCGGCCATCCTGTTCTTCCTCATCTTCCAGCGCACCCTGGCGCGCGGCATCACGGCAGGAGCCGAGAAGTGAAGTTCACCGACGGGTACTGGCAACTGCGCCCGGGGGTCAGCGTGCTGCGCCCCGGCACTGTCGAATCGGTCGAACCGGACGACCGCGGCTTCACCGTGTTCGCGCCGGCCGGTCAGATCAACGGCCGGGGCGACACGCTCAACCGGCCGGTCGTCACCGTCCGGTTCTTCTCCCCCGCGCCCGGCGTCGTCGGGGTCACCATCGGCCACCACAGCGGCGGGCTGCCCCGCGAACCCCGCTTCGGGCTGGACACCGACGACACGCACCCGGTCACCGTCGACATCACCGGGATCAGCGCGTCGCTGACCACCGGCGAGCTGACCGTCCGGGTCGCGCTGATCGACGGCTGGCGGGTCGAGTTCAAGCACGGCGACCGGCTGGTCACCGCGTCCACCGGGCGTAGCGTCGGCATCGTCACCGACGGCGAGGGCCGCCGGTACGTGCACGAACGGCTCGCCCTCGGCGTCGGCGAGACGGTGTACGGGCTGGGCGAGCGGTTCGGCCCGTTCGTCAAGAACGGGCAGACCGTCGACGTGTGGAACGCCGACGGCGGCACCGCCAGCGAGCAGGCGTACAAGAACGTGCCGTTCTATCTGAGCAGCGCCGGCTACGGGGTGTTCGTGGACCACCCGGAGCACGTGTCGTTCGAGGTCGGCTCGGAGGTCGTCGCGCAGACCCAGTTCAGCGTCGAGGGTCAGTCGCTGACCTACCACGTCATCGACGGGCCCACCCCGAAGGACGTGCTGCGCCGCTACACGGCGCTGACCGGCCGGCCGGCCCGGGTGCCCGCCTGGTCGTACGGGCTGTGGCTGTCCACGTCGTTCACCACGTCGTACGACGAGAAGACGGTGACCGAGTTCGTCGACGGGATGGCCGAGCGGGACCTGCCGCTGTCGGTGTTCCACTTCGACTGCTTCTGGATGCGCCAGTTCCACTGGGTGGACTTCGTGTGGGACCCGGCGACCTTCCCCGACCCGGAGGGAATGCTGCGCCGGCTGCACGAGCGGGGCCTGAAGGTGTGCGTGTGGATCAACCCGTACATCGCGCAGCGCTCGTACCTGTTCGAGGAGGGCCGCCAGGCCGGCTACCTGGTGCGCAGCCCGGACGGGTCGGTGTGGCAGTGGGACAAGTGGCAGGCCGGCATGGCGCTCGTCGACTTCACCAACCCCGACGCGCTGGCCTGGTTCACCGGCAAGCTCCGGGCACTGCTGGACATGGGCGTCGACTGTTTCAAGACCGACTTCGGGGAGCGCATCCCGACCGACGTGGTCTGGCACGACGGATCGGACCCGCAGCGGATGCACAACTACTACTCCTACCTCTACAACAAGGCGGTCTTCGAACTGCTGGAGGCCGAACGGGGCGAGGGCGAGGCGGTGCTGTTCGCCCGCTCGGCCACCGCCGGCGGCCAGCAGTTCCCGGTGCACTGGGGTGGCGACTGCGAGTCGACGTTCGTCGCGATGGCCGAGTCGCTGCGCGGCGGGCTGTCCCTGGCGTCGTCCGGCTTCGGCTACTGGAGTCACGACATCGGCGGTTTCGAGGGCACCCCCGACCCGGCGGTGTTCAAGCGGTGGATCGCGTTCGGCCTGCTCTCCTCGCACTCGCGGCTGCACGGCTCCGGCTCGTACCGGGTGCCGTGGGCCTACGACGAGCAGGCGGTGGACGTGCTGCGCCACTTCACCCGGCTCAAGCTCGGTCTCATGCCGTACCTGGCGGCGACCGCCGAGGAGGCGCACCGCGACGGCGTCCCGATGATGCGTCCGATGATCGTGGAGTTCCCGGACGACCCGGCCGTGGCGCACCTCGACCGGCAGTACATGCTCGGGCCGGACGTGCTGGTCGCGCCGGTGCTCAGCGCCGACGGGCAGGTCACCTTCTACGTGCCCGCCGGCACCTGGACCCACCTGGTCACCGGGGCGCAGCTCACCGGCCCGGCGTGGGTGACCGAGAAACACGGGTACGACAGCCTGCCGGTGCTCGCCCGGCCCGGCGCGGTCATCGGGTTCGGGGCACGCTGCGACCGGCCCGACTACGCCTGGGCCGACGGGGTGGAGCTGCGGCTCTACGCCCCGGCGGAGGGGCAACGGCAGCGGGTGCGCATCCCGTCGCCCGACGGGGGGCCGGGGACGCAGTTCGAGGTGGGGTTCCGGGGCGGGGTGGCGACCGCCGAACTGGTGGCGGGCGAGTCGTCGGCGTACCACTGCGTGGTGGTCGGCGCGGAGAGGGCGGGACGATGACGGCACGTAGTTTCCCGGAGAGCTTCCTCTGGGGGTCGGCGACGGCGGCGTACCAGATCGAGGGCGCGGCCACCGAGGACGGTCGGGGTCCGTCCATCTGGGACACCTACAGCCACACCCCCGGGCGGACGTTGAACGGCGACACCGGTGACGTGGCCGCCGACCACTACCACCGGTGGCCGCAGGATCTGGACCACCTCGCCGAGCTGGGGCTGGGCGCGTACCGTTTCTCGATCTCCTGGCCCCGGGTGCAGCCGGGCGGTTCCGGCCGGTTCAACCCCGCCGGCCTCGACTTCTACGCCCGGCTGGTCGACGGCCTGCTGGAACGCGGCATCCGGCCGGTGGCGACCATGTACCACTGGGACCTGCCGCAGGAGTTGGAGGACGCCGGCGGGTGGCCGGCGCGGGACACGGCGCTGCGTTTCGAGGAGTACGCGGCGGGGATCGTCGCGGCCCTCGGCGACCGGGTGCACACCTGGACCACGCTCAACGAGCCGTGGTGCTCGGCATATCTGGGGTACGGCTCCGGGGTGCACGCGCCCGGTCGGACGGAGCCGGCGGCGGCGCTGGCGGCGGTGCACCACCTGAACCTGGCGCACGGTCTGGCCGGGCGGGTGGTGCGGGAGCTGACGCCGAGCGCCGAGCTGTCGGTGACGTTGAACCTGCACGTCGTACGGGGTGCGTCCGACTCGGCCGCCGACGCCGACGCGGTCCGGCGGATCGACGCGCTGGCGAACCGGGCGTTCCTCGGCCCGATGCTGGACGGGGCGTACCCGGCGGACCTGCTGGCCGACACCGCCGCCGTCACCGACTGGTCGTTCGTGCGCTCCGGCGACGAGAAGCTGATCGCGGTGCCGCTGGACGTGCTCGGGGTGAACTACTACTCCAGCACCCTGGTCCGTGCCTGGGACGGACACTCGGCCCGGTCCGCCGCCGACGGGCACGGTGCGTCGGCCCACTCGCCGTGGGTGGGTGCCGACGACGTCGACTTCCTGCCGCAGCCCGGCCCGTACACGGCGATGGGGTGGAACATCGACCCGCCGGCCCTGACCGAGCTGCTGCTGCGGCTGCGGCACGACCACCCGGGCCAGCCGTTGATGATCACCGAGAACGGCGCGGCGTTCGACGACGTGGTGTCGGCCGACGGGCGGGTCCACGACGACCGGCGGATCGACTACCTGCGCCGGCACATCGGCGCGGTGGCCGACGCCCGCGCGCAGGGCGTGGACGTGCGGGGGTACTTCGTCTGGTCGCTGCTGGACAACTTCGAGTGGGGCTACGGCTACGACCGTCGGTTCGGCATCATCCGGGTCGACTACGACACGCAGGAGCGCCGTTGGAAGGACAGCGCCCACTGGTACCGCCGGCTGGTCGCCACCGGCCGGTTGGACGGGTAGCCCAGCGGTCGGCGCGTGCCTGCCGCCCGGTGGGCCCTCGGGTTGCCCTGGCCGTCCGGCCAGGGCAACCGTCGTCGGCTATGCGGCCGGGCAGCCGGCTCCCCCGCCCCGGCCCGCGTTCACCGGCGCGCCGCGCGGACCCGTTCGAGGCCGAGCTGCGGGCTGGTGACGAGGCGGTAGTCGGCCGACTCCGCGTCGGAGAGGGGATCGCCCCGGACCGGGGTGAAGTCGGGTCCGACGGAGTCGGGTGCGTGCACCACCTGCAGCTGCGCCCGCACCGCTTCCTCCCGCAGCCGGTCGGTGATGACGCGGGTGGACGAGTCGGCCGCCTCCCGCAGGTCGGACAGACCACCGATGATCTCCGCGAAGGACCGGGGGGAGACGTCGTCGTCCGGCTGCGCGGACTGCTCGTCGCCGATCAACCGGTCCGAGGTGCGGAAGAAGCCGTCCTTGCCCAGGTAGCGCTCGTACATGATGGTCACCAGCGCGAAGAGGCGCATGTACGCGCGCCGGTAGGCGAATTCGAAGAACCGCAGGGCCTCCGTCTCGCCGACCTCGCCCCGGTCCATCGACGCGACGCACGCGGCGGCGGTCAACGCGCTGTAGAGCGCGAGGTGCACACCGGTGGACAGCAGCGGGTCCAGGAAGCACGCCGCGTCACCCACGATCGCGTAACCCGGCCCGCAGAACTGGTCCGCGATGTACGAGTAGTCGGTCTCGACCCTCGTCACGCCGAGGAACTCCGCCCCCGCGGTCAGGCCGGCGATGGTGGGCGAGGCCGCGATGAGGTGCCGGTACAGCTCGTCCGACGACGGGTGCTCGTGACGGTCACGCGCGAAGGCGTCCTTGGTGGTGACGTAGCCGATGCTCATCCGCCCGCCGGCCATCGGGATCACCCAGTACCAGCCCTCCGGCGAGGAGATGATGTTGATGCCGCCGGACGGCGTCTCGGGCAGCAGCGTGGCACCGGTCCAGTAGCCCCAGATGCCGACGTTGCGCAGGTTGTTCAGCGGCTCGCGGTTGCCGAAGTGCCGGGTGCTGAGCAGCCCGTTACGCCCGCTGGCGTCGACCAGGAAGTCGAAGTCGTCGATGGTGAACGGCTCGCCGTCGTCCGGGGCGCATTCCACGGCGACCGGGCGGCCGTCGGCGAACCGCACCGACCGGCCGGTGACACCGGTGGTGACGGCGACCCCGTTGTGCCGGGCGTGCTCCAGCAGCAGCGCGTCGAACTCGCTGCGGTCCACCTGCCACGACTGCACCCCGGACTGCGCCTGCCAGTCGAACGCCCACTGGTCGTCGTCCCAGTGGATCACGCCTCCGTTCTTCTTCACGAAGCCGTGGTCGTCGAGCGTCTTCGACATGCCGATGACGTCCAGCACCACCCGGCACGACGGCGTGAGCGACTCACCCACGTGGTATCGCGGGAAGTGGGCGCTCTCGATGAGCCGCACGTCGAGGCCGGCCTGGGCCATCGCCGTTGCCGCGGTGCTCCCGGCCGGGCCGCCACCGATTACGAGGACCTTCATGTCTTCTGCCACCTTGCCGTTCTGGCCGTAGCCACGCAGGGATGGTGCACGACGACGCGCGTTTCCACGGCGGCCACCGGGGCCACCGCCGGAATCAGGGGGTGGTGCCGGTCATGGTCGGATCCGGCAGGCGTGTGCCGTGGGTACCGTATCGACGGTCGTGCGCCGCACGGGTCGAATCCGATGACGAACGAAGCAGCACAAGCATCCCCATCCTCGCACGAATGAGATAGACGATCGTACATGAAGATCGGTGTGGGCACCGCTACTCTCCGTGGGTCGGCGTGCTGCGGCGGTGGGCCGGAGCAGCCACCCTTCCGGCGGCCGTACTAGGGTGCTTTCCGGGGCAAAGTGTCCAGGTGGTCGAGGGGGTCCGATGCGGCAGGCCAAACGGCTGAAGAGTGTCCGGTACGACATCCGGGGGCCGGTGCTGCGGCGGGCACAGGAGATGGAGGCCGCCGGCCACCGGATCCTCAAGCTGAACCTGGGCAACCCGGCGCCCTGGGGGCTGGCCACGCCCGGGCCGATCGTCGCCGACGTGGTGCAGAACCTCGTCGAGGCGCAGGGGTACAGCGACGCCCGGGGCATCTACTCGGCGCGGGTCGCCGTCGCCCAGCGGTACCAGAACCTCGGCGTGACCGGCGTCCAACCGGACGACGTGCTGCTCGGCAACGGGGTCTCCGAGCTGATCATGATGGTGTTGCAGGCGCTGCTCGACTCCGGCGACGAGGTGCTGGTGCCCAGCCCGGACTACCCGCTCTGGACCGCCGCGGTGAACCTGTGCGGCGGGCAGGCCGTGCACTACCGCTGCGACGAGAGCGCCGGCTGGCAGCCCGACCTGGAACACCTGGCCGCCCGGATCACCGAACGCACCCGCGCCCTCGTGGTGATCAACCCGAACAACCCGACCGGCGCGGTGTACTCGGAGCAGACCCTGCTCGGCATGATCGAACTGGCCCGCCGGCACGGCCTGCTGATCTTCGCCGACGAGATCTACGACCGGATCGTCTATGACGGCGCCACCCACCACACGCTCGCGGCGCTCGCGCCGGACGTGCCGGTGGTCAGCATGGGCGGCCTGTCGAAGGTCTACCGGGCCGCCGGCTTCCGCTCCGGCTGGCTCGCCACCAGCGGATTCACCGGCACCGACACGGACTACGTGAACGGGCTGCAACTGCTGGCCAACCTCCGGGTCTGCCCGAACGTGCCGGCCCAGCACGCCATCCAGACCGCGCTCGGCGGCTACCAGAGCATCGACGAGCTGATCCGGCCCGGCGGGCGGCTGCTGGAACAGCGCGACCACGCCTGGCGCGAGCTCGTCGCGATCCCCGGCGTCGACTGCGTCAAGCCGGAGGGCGCGCTCTACCTCTTCGCCCGCCTCGACCCGGCCGTTCACAAGATCCACGACGACGAGAAGCTCGTGATCGACCTGCTGGAGCAGCAGCATCTGTTGATCTCGCACGGCACCGGCTTCAACATCGACACCCCCGACCACCTGCGCATGGTCTTCCTGGCCCCGACCGACGTCCTCGACGACGCGATCGGCCGCGTCCGCACCTTCCTGTCCACCTACCGGCAGTAGGAGGGAGCCGGCTACCAGCTCACGACCAGCCTGCTGAGGCCGTAGAAGACGTGCGACGGGCGGAACACCACCCCGTCCGGCTCGATCCGCAGGTCGGGGAAGCGACGCAGCAGCGCGGGCAGCCCGACCCGGAGTTCCATCCGGGCCAGCGGCGCGCCGATGCAGTGGTGCACGCCGTGACCGAACGCGAGATGCCCCACGGCGCCGCGCCCGATGTCCAGCTCGTCGGGGCGGTCGACGGCGGCCGGGTCCCGGTTCGCGGCCGGCAGCGACAGCAGCACCAGGTCACCGGCGGGGATACGCACGCCCCCGAACTCGGTGTCCGCGCGGACCAGCCGGGGCACCCCGGCCTGCACCACGCTCAGCCACCGCAGCAGCTCCTCCACGGCCGGCGTCACCGCCGCCGGGTCGTCGCGTACCCGGGCGAGTTGCGCCGGGTGGCACAACAGGGCCAGGGTGCCGAGGGCGAGCATGTTGGCGGTCGTCTCGTGGCCGGCGAGCAGCAGGAAGTTGGCCAGGCCGGCGAGTTCGGCGTGGGTGAGGTCGTGGCCGTGCTCGCGGATCAGCATGCCGATCATGTCGTCGCCGGGGGCGCGCCGGGCGCGCCGCACCAGATCCGACATGTAGTCACGCAGCCCGCGGCCCACCCGCAACCGCTCCCGGACCGGCACCGAGACGTCGATGAGGCGGTTCGTCTGCGCGTTGAAGTCGGCCCGGTCGGCGGCCGGCACGCCGAGCAGTTCGCAGATCACCAGGGAGGGCACCGGCAGGGCGTACCCGGCGACGAGATCCGCCGGTGACCCCCTGCCCGCCATCTCCGCCAGTTGCCGGTCGACGATGCGTCGCACCCGGGGCTCCAGGGCACGCATCCGCCGCAGGGTGAACTCCCCGGTCAGGGTCCGGCGGAGCCGGGTGTGCTCCGGCGGGTCCACGCCGAGCAGGTTGCCGAAGCGCAGCGGTGCGCGTTCGTCGTCGGTGAGGTCGTCCAACCCGGGCAGCGGCGGCATGGCCGACGGGTCGTTGCTGAACCGCGCCGAGTCGGCCAGCACCGTGCGCACGTCGTCGTGCCGGGTCAGCAACCAGGCGGTCAGGCCGAACGGGGTGGTGACCCGTTCGACGACCCCGGCGTCGCGGAGCCGGCCGAGGTCGGGTGCCGGGGTGAAGCCGGCGCGGCGCAGGTAGACGGGAACCTCCGGCGCGGCGGCGGTGCCGACGGTCATCAGCGGGTCCTCTGCAACACCGTGACCGCCATCTCCGCGAGGTGGCGTTTGGCCAGGTCGGTGGCGTCGCTGGCGGCGAGCACCGCCAGCGCGCGTTCCCCGCGCACCGATATCTGCTCCTCGACCCGGGCCACCGCGCCGACGTCGACGAGGATGGCCCGCACCCGGTCGAGTTCGTCGGCGGTGAGGTCGGTGCCGATCTTCGTCCGCAGGTAGTCCGCCGCCGCGGCGTCGCGGGCGTCGGCGAGGGTGAGGGCGGTGGCCAACAGCACCGTCCGCTTGCCCTCACGAAGGTCGTCACCTGACGGTTTGCCCGTCACCGTGGGATCGCCGAAGACCCCGAGGAGATCGTCGCGGAGCTGGAACGCGATGCCGATGTCGACGCCGTACGAGCCGTAGGCCGCGGAGAGTGCGGGATCGGCGTCCGCGATGGCCCCGCCGAACTGCAACGGTCGCTGCACCGTGTACGACGCCGTCTTGTACCGGTCGACCCGCAGCGCCGACTCGACGTCCTCGTCGTCGCCGGCCTGGGTGATCAGGTCGAGCAGTTGGCCGTACATCACCTCGGCGCGGGCCGCCGACCACACCGGCGCGACCCGGATCTGCGCGTCCGCCGGCAGCCCGGAGTCACCGACCAGCGCGTCGGCCCAGATCAGGGCCAGGTCCCCGACCACGATCGCGGTGCCCACGCCGAACGCGGCGGGGTCGCCGGAGAAGCGCCGGGCGCGGTGCCGCTCGGCGAACGCCACGTGCGCCGAGGGGTGGCCGCGACGCGTCAGGGAGGCGTCGATGATGTCGTCGTGGATCAGCCCGGCGGCGTGCAGCAGCTCGAACGCCGCGCCGGCCCGCAGCACCGCGTGTGCCCGTGGGCCACCCGGGTCGCCGCCGGCGCCCAGCCAGCCCAGCCAGACGAAGACCGGCCGGATCCGCTTGCCGCCGCGCAGCACGAAGCTCTCCAGTTCGGCGACGGTCGCCGCGAAGTCCGGACCGAACGCCTCGGCCTCGCCCCGGCGGCCGGCGAAGAAGTCGCCGAGGGCGGCGTCGATGGCGGCCACGTCCACGGCCCTGGTGGCCTGGGTGACGGTCATCCCCTGCTCCCCCGTTCCCCGTCGGACGCCCGGGAGGTGGGCGTCGTCATCGGGCGGGGTCCAGGGTCACCCGCAGGGATCGGGGGGCACGGGTGAGCATCCCCTCCTCGACGGGCACGAACCCGTCCCGGTAGCGGATCACGGGGAAGCGGCGCAGCACGGCGGGGATGCCGATCGCCGCCTCCGCGCGGGCCAGCATCGCCCCGACGCAGAAGTGCCGGCCGGCGCCGAACGAGAGGTGACTGCTTCCCGCGTTGAACGCCGTGTTCACGTCGATCTCGGTGCGGTGCAGGTCGAACCGCTCGGAGTCGACGAACTCGTCCTCGTCCCGGTTGGCCGCGCCGATCAGGCAGAACATCGTCGCCCCCGCAGGGACGTCGACCCCGGATATCTCGCGCGAGGTGAGCAGCCGACGCAGCAGGATGTGCGTGGGCGGGTTGAGGCGCAGGGACTCCGCGAAGGCCCGCAGCGCCAGCTCGGGGTCCGCCCGGACGTCGTCCATCTGGTCGGGGTGGTCCACCAGGTTCCGGAAGGTGGAGGCCAGGCCCCGTTCGGTGGTCTCGCCACCGGCGGCGAGCAGGAGGCTGCAGAAGTCCAGGATCTCGCGGTCGGTGAGCGTCGCGTCGTTGATGGTGGCCGTGCACATCGACGAGATCAGGTCGTCGCCCGGGGCCGCCCGCCGCTGGTCGATGACCTCCTGGAGATACTTGTCCAGCTCGCGCTTGGCCCGCAGTCCGGCCTCGGCGACGTCGGGGTCCTGGGTGTAGTTGCCGACGTAGTCCGCAGCCGCCCGGTACCACACCTGGAACATGGCGTAGTCCTGCCGGGGCAGGTCCATGATCCCCATGATCACCCGGATCGGGAGCAGGGCGCAGTAGTCCCGCACCAGGTCCGGGTCCGGCCGGGCGGCGAGTTCGTCGAGTAGCTCGTCGGCCGCCTCCGTGATGACCTCGCCGTACGAGGCCAGTGGCCGGCCCCGGAAAGACGGCGAGACCAGCCGGCGGTGCCGCCCGTGCTCGGCGCCGTCCATCTCCAGGATGCTGCGGCCCACGAGTTCCCGGACGGCGGCGTAGGTGGCGGTCGAGTAGTCCTCGTGGGTCAGGGCCTCCCGCACGTCGGCGGCGCGACTGATGATCCAGCCCAGCCTCGGGTCGTGGTGGATCGGGAAGTCGTTGCGCATCGTCCGGTAGATCGGGTACGGGTCCCTCGCGAACTCCGGTGACAGAAGATCGGGCGGAGCGGCGTTCACCATCGCGTCCATTCCTCCTTGCTGTGGCGGTCGGTGCCCCGGTCGGCTGGATTTCAGTTGTCGGCGTAGAACTGGCCGGCCCAGTGCCGGAACTTGCCGATCGGGCCGTCGCCCTTGACCAGTCGAGGGTGTTCCAGGTAGGTCTTCGTCGACCAGATCGGCACGTCGCGGGTCGCCTCGGGCGAGACGATGAGCAGCGCCGCACGCGTGAGCGCCCGGGACAGGGCCGCGGACGCCGGGCCGGTGACCGCCGGGCCCTGGCGGGTCCGCGCGGCGGAGATGCTGGTGGCGAAGCGGAACTCGATGCGCCACGGTGCTATCGGGGTGGCCATCGCCCACATCCGGGCGCGCAGGCCCAGCTGGGGGACCTCGGCGTTCACCAGGATGTAGCCGAGGCCCGAGACGCTGGTCTGGTACTCGACGCTCCTGGTGCCGATGACCGGGAACCGCTGCTTCCAGCGGTACCGGGCGTGGAAGTGCGGCCCCTCGAAGCTGATCGGTTCGGCGATCTCGATGCCGTAGAACTTGTGGAAGACCGAGAGGTGCCCGATGTCGACGGCGTTCTCCACGACGTCCTGTGGGTGTCCGGGCAGGACCTGGCACCGGATGGCGGTCAGCGGGAAGCCCTGCTGGTTGAGGTCCGGCGGTTCCCACGACGGCGGCAGCCCCTTCGGGGAGAACCAGACGAAGACCAGCCCTCCCCGCTCGCACACGGGCCACTGCGCCAGGCGGGCGGCGGGCGGCGTGTGGTCGGTGTAGCCGGTGCGGACGCACGCCCCGTCGGCACCGAACTCGAAGCCGTGGAAGCCGCAGACGAGCGCCTCCCCGGCCACCCGCCCGGCGGTCCCCAGATGGGCGCCCAGGTGCGGGCAGTAGGGGTCGGTGGCCCGCACGACGCCGCGTCGCGTGCGGTGGACGACGACGTCGCGGTCGGCGATCCGGCGGGTGACCACCGGGGTCCGGCGTAGCTGCGCGGCGGTGCCGACGCAGAACCAGCCCTCGGGATACGGCAGCGGCGCCCCGATCGCCTCGTCCGCCGGGGTCGGACCGCGCTTCACGTTACGGTCATCGATCATGGCACTTCGGGTCTCCTCGGGCCGTGGGCAGCCGTCGGTCCGCTGTCGCGCGACCGGTGGGCACGAAAACGCAGCAGGGTGCTGCCGCACCCGACGTCGGGGGGTGCCAGGTCGTCCAGGGTGGAGCACAGCCGGGCGCGCTGGGAGTCGCTCAGGCCGTGGAAGACCTCGGGGCCGTACCGCGACCACCACCGGCTGGGAGACATCCCGCCGTCCAGGGTCCGCTCGCGCCGCGAGGTCTGCGCCGAGGTGACGGTGAACCCCGTCTCGGCCAGGCCCGTCAGGTAGGTCTGCGGTGGTCGCAGCCGCCACCGGGTCGGCGTCGGCGGGCCGGGGATCCCCGCCTGCTCCCACGCCCGCAGCAGCAGTTCCCGAAGTTCCGCGAGGCTGCCCACGACCGGCACCTCGGCCACGAACCGCCCGCCCGGGGCGAGGGCCGCGGACACCGCGCCGAACACCCGGGTCGGCACCGCCATCCAGTGCAGGGCCGAGTTGCAGAACACCGCGTCGTACGGCGCGTCCGGCGTCAGCGCCTCGGCGTCGCCCAGGTCGAAACGGATGCCGGGATGCCGGCGGCGGGCCTCGGCGATCATCGACTCGGAGTTGTCGAGGCCGTGGACGGTCGCGCCACGGTCGGCGATCTGGGCGGTGACGGTCCCCGTCCCACACCCCAGGTCGAGGACGTGTTCCCCGGTGCGCGGGGCGAGGAGGTCGACGAGGCTCCCGCCGGAGCTGACGACGTGCCCGTACTCCGCGTCGTAGGTGCCGCCGCGCCAGTGGAAGGTCGCGGGCAGTTGATCCGCCGGTGTCACGGCTGGCCGGCCCTCTCCAGGAAGTTGGGTTGGTCCTCGCCGGTACGCAGGTGCTCGCTGCGGTACCGCTCGTTGCCGCGCGACCAGTCGATGTTTCCGCGGACCCAGGACTCCATCGCCGCGATGTAGCGCGACACCTGGTGGGCCTGCTCGGCGGTGTACCCGCCGGACGAGGCGAAGAACGCCACCGCCGACCTGCTGGCGGCGACGAAGTCGGCGCACCGTCCACGGAGCATGGCGGCCACCTCGTCGGCCGCCTCCCGCATGGACCCGCCGCGCGTCCGCTGGACCACCAGCACGATGTTGTTCACGTTGCCTTCGCGCTTCTCGGCCTCGACGGAGAAGACGTCGTTGGCCCACAGCACCAGGTCCGCCGTGTTGTCCAGCAGTTGCTGGATCCTCGGGTGGGCGTGGACGTCGTCGGTGAGTTCGATGCCCAGCCCGATCTCCGACAGGTCCATGCTCGGTCGCATGCCCCCGAACCGTCGCCGGGTCCGGATGTACGTCGGCAGGTCCGGGGCGATGCCGCGCCGTCGGTTGTGGGACTCCCAGTGGCATCCTTCGAGATAGTCGGTCAGGTGGCGGACGAAGCGTCGACGCCAGGTGAGCGAGCTGCGGGCGGTGAGCCGGTCCCAGATGTCACGGATGGCCAGCTCGATGGGGTTGCCCGACCGGGCCACGGCCCCGGGCGGGGTGAGCGGGAACCAGCTGACCGTCTCGTGGATCAGGGCGACGAAGCGCTCGTCGTCCTGGGCGTCGGGGATCCGCTCCAGGTAGTCGTCGAAGATCGCCCAGACCGCCATCCAGTCGGTGATGACGCACAGTTCCTCCAGCGGAGCGAACGGATAGGCGCGGGCGACCAGTTCCCCGAACCTGGTCCGGTCGTAATGGAACTTCGCTTCCTCCGACCGGAGCAGGCCGAACTCCCGCAGGTACTCGCGTACGTGCACCTCGGCCTCGTCCACGTGCGGGTTCTGCCGCTCGGGGAAGGGTACGGAAAGATCAGGAACGGTGAACGTCATGAACACGGCCTCCGGCGGGATCGGATTGCTGGCTGTGCCGGTTTCAACTCGTTGCTCCTGCCGGACATCGACCGGGCCCATCGCGCCCGATCGTCGGAATGAAGCACCCAGGCGGGATTCAGGAAATGGGGAGGGTGGGCCCGCACCGGCCCGATGAATACGCCCGACGCCGCAGCCCAGCCTAGGAGCGGCAGACGAAGGATGGCAAGACTGTTCTCAGCGGAAAGTCAACATCGGATCACTCAATGTCACCGGTCCAGCTCGGGTGCGACCGGCCCGAACCCGGATACCGCAGGTCGGGAAACCACCCCTTTGCCCTGGTCACGCACATACGGTGAACCACCTCCGCGAATCGCGTCCCAGCATGCGGGTGATCGCCGCGCGCCTGACCGCGTCGGCGGCGGCGACACCGACCCGCCCCCGGCGGGGGCACGCTGGAGGGTCGTCGCGCGCCGGCGGAAGCGTGTCGAATGCGCGACAAAGCCGGAAACGACACACCCGCCGCCGGGCTGGAATAGGGCGGTGCAGCCTCGGTCGAATATGTCCGGCCGCCGATACTCCGGGGCGACGAAAATGGATGCGGTCGGTTCGGTCACCTACCCGGCCACGGCCGGCACGAGATCCCGGCCCACGGGCGGAAAGCCCGCCGACCCAGCTCGCCGCACACGGACCGGCGACACCCGCGCTGGTCGACGGGCCTGCGCGCCGTTCCCGGACACGGCACCGGCGGCGCGGTCACCGATCACGCCCCCATGGGCGTGCCGACCACCGCTACCATCCTCTGTGGAAGATCGGGTTCGTCCGTAAAGTGATTTCCCTTGCCTCTTGCACGCTTATGCATAAAGAATGATGGTATGGCGGATAATGCGCAGCTTCGGCGGGAGCTCGGGCTGAGAGAAGCGGTCGCCCTCGGGGTCGGCGGCACCATCGGCGGCGGGATCTTCGTCCTGGTCGGCACCACCGTGGGTGAGGCCGGCCCGGCCGCGCCGCTCGCCTTCGTCCTCGCGTTCGCCGCCGCCGTGCTCATCGCGCTGCCCTACGCCGAACTGGCCAGCCGGTTCCCGCGCGCCGGCGGGGGCTACGCCTTCGTCCGGGCCGCCCTCGGCCCGCACCTGTCCTTCCTGATGGGCTGGGGGTTCTGGGGTTCCTACGTCTTCATGAGCGGCTTCATCACCCTCGGCTTCGGTGGCTACCTGCACAGCCTGACCGGCCTGCCGCAACCCATCGGCGCGCTGGTGGTGATCGCCGCGAGCACCGCCGTCAACGTCGCCGGCATGCGCCTGGCCGGGCTGGCCCAGAGCCTCGTGGTGGGACTGACCGCGGTCGCCCTGCTGGGTTTCGGCGCGGTCGGGCTCCCGCACGTCGACCTGGACCGGTTCACCCCGTTCGCCCCGCACGGCGTCGGCGGCGTGGTGACGGCGGCGTTGTTCGCCTTCCTCGCGTACGCGGGGTTCGACATGATCGCCGCGGCCGGTGAGGAGATCAAGGACCCGGAACGGACGCTGCCCAGGGCGATCCTGTTCACCCTGCTCGCCGTGCTCGGCGTGTACCTGCTGATCTCCGTCGTCTCGGTCGGGGTGGTCTCGGCCGGCACCCTGGGCCGCTCGGCCGCGCCCCTGGCCACCGCGGCCGAGGCGTTCGCGGGCCCGACCGGGCAGCGGCTGGTCGCCGTGGTGGCGGTCTTCACCACGGCGGCGACGAGCAACGCGGTGCTGGTGGTGATGTCCCGGATCGCCTTCGCGATGGCCCGCGACGGCCTGCTGCCCCGCCAGCTCAGCAAGGTCGGTGGCCGGACCGGCACCCCCTGGGCGGCCGTGCTGTTCAGCAGCGGGGTGCTCGCGGTGGTCGCCCTGGCCGTGTCGGTGCCGGTCGCCGCGGCGATCGGCGGCTTCCTCTACGTGGTGCACTTCATGCTGCCGCTGGTCGCGCTGGTGGTGCTGCGCCGCCGGACGCGCACCGTCCCCGGCTTCCGGACCCCGCTGGCCCCGGTGGTCATCCCGCTGGCCTTCCTCATCTGCGCGGTCTTCCTGGTCGCGAGCGGCCCCACCGGAATCCTCGGCGCGCTGGCCTGGCTGGCCGTCGGCTTCGCCGGATACCTGCTCGGCGGGCGGTCCCGCCGCCGCCGGTCCGCCCCGACCGTGCCGGCCGCCCCGACGCCCGCGGTCACCGCCGGCGGACCGGGCGGCGGTGGCACGGCGGGCTGACCGCACCCCAGGGCGTCCAGGGCCGTCACGAACCGTCCCCGCGCAGCTCCACCCGCTGGCCGACGCCGGCGGCCACCGCCCGCCGGTAGACCGCGAATCCGGTGACGACGTCCTGCGCCGCCAGGCCGAGCGACTTGAACAGGGTGATCTCCCCGGCGCTGGACCGGCCGGGGTGGTCCCCGCCGAGGACCTCACCGACCTCGGCCCGGACCGCCTCGATCCGGAAGTGACCCTCCCGCGCCGCGAGCAGCAGGTCACCGGCCTCGGCTCGGGCCGACTCGCGGCTGTCCACGAAGACCGCGCAGCGCCCCACCAGGTCACCGGCGAGTTCCCGGCGGTGGGCGAAGGAGGAGCCCACGGCGTTGATGTGCGTCCCGGCGGCCACCGGCGCGGCCGGCAGCACCGGTTCGGCGGCGGCGGTCACCGTGCAGATCACGTCGGCGTCGGCCACCGCCGCCGGCACGGTGCCGGCGACCGTCACGTCCAGGTCCAACTGGTCGCGGGCCCAGTCGGCGAGGGCGTGCGCCGACGCCGGGCGGTGGTTCCAGACCCGTACCTCCTTGACCGGGCGTACGACAGCGATCGCCCGCA
The DNA here is from genome assembly GCF_015354745.1 of Micromonospora sp. S-DT3-3-22. Taxonomy (NCBI): domain Bacteria; kingdom Bacillati; phylum Actinomycetota; class Actinomycetes; order Micromonosporales; family Micromonosporaceae; genus Micromonospora; species Micromonospora sp. S-DT3-3-22. Next base: position 46,703 of record NZ_JACGMO010000012.1, on the reverse strand, counting down.
GGTGGCTGCGGGCCTGCACCCCGGCACCGAGCACCGCCAGCACGGTGGCGTCGGGGCGGGCCAGGGCGTCGGTGGCCGCGGCGGACGCCGCCGCGGTACGGATCGCGGTCAGCGCGGCGGCGTCGATCAGCGCCGCCGGCAGCCCGGTGTCCGGGTCGAAGACCAGCACCAGACCCACGTGTACGGGCAGACCACGGTCGGCGTTGTCCGGTTTGATCAGCACGGTCTTCAGCCCGTACCCGGCGTGCGGCTGCGCCGTGCCGGGGTCGGGGGCGGCGACGTGCGCCGGCATCACCGCGAGCACCTCCCCGCCGGGGCTGCGCACCATGTGCCGCACGGGTTGCACCACCCGCCCGCCGCTGTACCGGCGGAACGTGTCCCGCATCAGGTCCACCGCGTCGGCCATCGGCAGCAGCCGACGCACCGTCCCGCCGTCGATCACGATCATCGGTTCGTTCCGCCCGTCGCCGTGGCCGCCGCCAGTTCCGTCGTCACCGCCGTCACCAGGTCCTCCGGCCGGTCCTGGAAGAAGAAGTGGCCGCCGTCGAAGAGCCGCAGGCCCCGGAAGTCGGCGCTGTGCTGCTTCCACTCGGCCAGCCCCTCGGGCGGGGTGACCCGGTCCTCGATCCCGCCGAAGGCCGCCACCGGGCACGGCAGCGGCCCGTCCGGCCGGTACCGGTAGGAGCGGCAGAGCTGGAAGTCGGCCCGCAGGATGGGCAGCGTCAACCGGAGCATCTGCGGATCGTCGAGCATCTCCGGCGGTACGCCGCCCAGGGTGCGCAGCGTGGCGCAGAAGTCCTCGTCGGAGTCCGCCGGGTCGGGCATGACCCCGGGTGCGGCGCCGGCCACCGGCCAGGAGGCCGCCGCGAACAGCGCCGGGGGCGGCAGCCCGGCACGCTGCCGCAGCCGGATCAGCAGGTAGCCGAGCATCGCGCCCATGCTGTGGCCGAAGATGGCGTACCCGCCCGGTGGTTCGGCGGCGAGCGGCCCGGCCAGTGCGTCCGCCAGCGCCTCGGCCCCCCGGTGGCAGTCGGTGAACGACGGTTCCCGGTGCCGCCCCTGCCGGCCCGGCAGGCGCACGGCGCGCAGCTCCACCCAGTCCGGCAGCAGGCCCGCCCAGCGGCGGAACATCGAGGCGCCGCCACCGGCGCAGGGCAGACAGTACAGCCGTACCGCCGCCGCCGGGCGGGGTTGGTAGGTCAGGTACCAGGTGGGGCCGGGCATGCCGGAAATCCCTTCCGCTCGGTACGGTCCGACGACGGGACGGTCAGCACAGCGAGTTGCCGATCATTTCCTTCATCACCTCGGTGGTGCCGCCGTAGATCGTCTGCACCCGGGTGTCGACGAACGCCCGCGCCACCGGGAACTCGGTGGTGAAGCCGTAACCGCCGTGCAGTTGCAGGCAGCGGTCCACCACCCGCTGGCACAGTTCGGTGTTCCACCACTTCGCCATGGCCGCCGACTCGGTGGTCAGCCGGCCGGCGGCGAACTCGGTGACGCACCGGTCGGTGAACGACCGCGCCACGGCCAGCGCGGTCGCCAGTTCGGCGAGCAGGAACCGGTTGTGCTGGTGCCGCCCGACGGACTGGCCGAAGACCTGCCGCTGCCGGGTGTAGCCCAGCGTCTCCTCGAACACCCGCTCGGCTGCGGCCAGCGCGGCCACCGCGATCCACATGCGTTCCTGACGCAGGTGGCGCAGCAGGTAGCCGGTGGCCCTGCCCTCCCGGCCGAGCAGGTTCGCCACCGGCACCGGCACGTCGTGGAAGTACAACTCCACGGTGTCCAGCGCCTTCATGCCGAGCTTGCCGATCCGGCGGCCCCGCTCGAAGCCCGGCATGTCCCGTTCCACCACCAGCATGCTGAGCCCGGCGTCGCCGGTGCGGGCCACGACCAGCAGCAGGTCGGCGAGGTGGCCGTTGGAGATGAACGTCTTCTGCCCGTTGAGCAGGTAGTGGTCACCCCGCCGGACGGCCGTGCTGCGGATGTTGCCCAGGTCGCTGCCGGCCTCCGGCTCGGTGATGGCGATCGCCCCGATCAGCTCGCCGGCGCAGAACCCGGGCAGCCAGCGCCGACGCTGCTCGGCCGAGGAGAGGGTCCGCAGGTACGGCCCGACGATCTCGTTGTGCAACGGCAGGGCGGGGGCGTGCACGCCGGCCCGCGCCAGTTCCTCGGAGAGCACCACGTGGAACCGGTAGTCGGGGTTGCCGCCGCCGCCGTACTCCGGGTCGACGTCGATGCCGAGCAGCCCGTGCCGGCCCGCGCGCAGCCACACCTCGCGGTCGGTCAGCCCGTCGGACTCCCAGCGCGGGTAGTTCGGCAGGATCTCCTTGTCGATGAAGGTACGGACCAGGTCGCGGTAGGCGCGGTGGTCGTCGTCGAAGATGTCCCGGGGCGGCGCCGAGGTGATCACGACGAGACCGCGGCGGCCGGTACGGTCCAGGCCGGCAGCAGGTCCCGCAGCCGGTTCATCATGGCCTGGCAGTACGCGGCGTTGTGGTCGATGCTGCGGTGCCGGGGGTACGGCATCTTGCGCCGTCCGACGTGGTCGACCCGCAGCCGTACCGGGTCGGCGTCGCCGGTGTCCAGCGCCAACCCGGCCGCCGCCCAGGCCGGCAGCTCCACGTCCAGGTGGTAGCGCCCCTGCCCGAGGATGCGCAGGTGCTCCAACGGCACCGAGGGTGCCACCACCGGCTCCCGGTAGACGTACGGACGGCCGACCAGGTCCAGCTCGAAGGCCGCCCGCAGGGTCGGCTCGTCGAGCCAGCCCTGCTCGCCGGCGAAGTCGGCGAGCAGCTCGTCCATCTCGGCGCGGTGTTCGTGCAGCACCAGGTGCAGCGCCTTGCCGATGTTGTTGATGTCGTAGTTGCCCAGCCCGGCCACCGACTCGGCGAAGAACGCGCAGACCGGGTTGTCGACGCGCCGCTGGTAGTAGGCGGCTGCGGCGGCGAGGAAGTCCCGGTAGCCGCACCGGCCGGTGCGGTCCAGCTCCCGGGCCAGGTGGAAGGCGACCCGGCCGTTGTAGAGGCTCACCACCGCGTAGTAGAACCAGGCGCCCTCACGGAACTCCTCCGGGGTCACCCACCGGGTGCCGACCACCACGTCGGCCTCGGCCACCTCGTCGTCCACCCGGACGGTGATGACGCCCAGCTCGTCGCGGCGCTGGTACATCGGGGTGTTGTGCAGCAGCAGCTGGGGGTACGTCACGATCGCGTCCGCGCCCGAGCGGCAGAGCCGGGCGATGCCGTCGCGGAAGGAGTCCAGCGTCTCCCCGGGCAACGGCCAGATCAGCTCGGTGTACGAGCTGATCCCCTTGTCGTGCAGCTTCTGCTGGAGTTCCACGTACGTGGACTCCTTGATGTTGGCCCGCTCCACGATCCGCAGCGTGTCCGGGCTGACGGTCTGCAACGAGACCGGCTGGCTGGCCAGCAGCCCGCCCTCGACCAGGATCTCGGTGATCTCGGTGACCCGGTCCGGCCGGTTCTTCGCCGCCTGCATCGAGATCATCAGCGGGTAGCCGTGCTCCTGCTTGCCCCGCACCAGGTGCCGGGTCAGCTCGACGTCGCGGGGCAGCGCGCCCCAGTTGGCGTCCGCGATGAAGATGCTCTCCACGCCGTTGCGGCTGACCCAGCTGAGGTCCCGCAGGACCCGGTCGAGGTCCCAGCGGTGCACCTTGTCGTTGGTGGCGGCGCCCCAGTAGCAGTAGGTGCACCGGAACGGGCAGCCCCGGTTCGTCTCCACCACCGCGAAGGTGTACTCGCCGCCGTCGAAGATCCCCGCGTCGTACGGCGAGGGGATCTCGTTGAGGTCGGTGAACCGGGGCGGCTTGTCGGTGGTGACCAGTTCGCCGTCCCGCCAGAAGCTGACCCCGGGCACGGCGTCGAAGTCGGGCCGGTCCCGCAGCAACTCCCGCAGGTAGGCGGCGAACGTCCGCTCCCCCTCCCCGTTGCAGACCAGCACGTTCTCCCGGTGCGGCGGCACGTACTCCGGGGCGTGGTTCATCACCTGGGGCCCACCGAGGATGTACTGCGCGTCGGGGCGTTCGGCCAGCAGCCGGTCGAGCAGGTCCCGCATCCGGCGCATGTTCCACAGGTAGCAGCTCAGCGCGTACACGTCGGCCCGCTGCGCCAGCAGGTCGGCGGCCAACTCGTCGAGGGGATCGGTGACCGGCCGGGCGTGGATGCGGAACGCGTAGCCGGCGGCGACCGTCGGGTCCTGCTGCGCGTACGCCTGCAGGTAGCCCGACGTCAGCGGCAGGCTGTTCGGGTAGAGCGGCAACTCCACCAGGGCCACCGTGCGTACCCCGGCCCGGGTCGGGACATCCGTCGTGGTCACACCGTTCGCGGTCACCGCGTCCTCCGGTCCGGTCCGCCGCGCTGCTGGAGCGCGTCCGCCAACTCGTGCAGGATCTCGTGTTCGAAAAGGTCCTCGGCCCCGAAGTGCAGGCCGCGTTCCCGGGCCCGCGCAGCGACCCGCATGGCCTGCAACGAGTCGCCACCCAGGTCGAAGAAGCTGTCCTCGCGGTCGACCGTGTCGATGTCGAGCGTCTCCCGCCACAGCTCGACCAGCAGCTGCTCCACCGGGCTGAGCCCGGCCGGGCCGGCCGGCGCGGTCCCGGGCGGGTCCGCCGCCGGGACGGGCAGCGGTCGCAGGCTCAGCTCCCCCCGGGCCACCTTGCCGTGCGGGGTCAGCGGGACGGCGTCGAGGCACCCGAACAGGTGCGGCACCATGAACGGCGGGAGGACCCGGCCGAGCTCCTCGCGGAGCCGGTCGGCCCGGGGCGGTCGCGTCGGATCGGCGGGTACGACGTACCCGATCAGCCGGTCGGCTGTGGCGTCCTGCGGCGAACCGGGCCGGACGACCACGGCGGCGTCGCGGACCTCGGGCAGCGCCCGCAGCGCCACCTCGATCTCACCCAGCTCGATCCGGAAGCCCCGCACCTTGACCTGGTCGTCGGCCCGCCCGACGAAGGCCAGGTCGCCGCCGGGCAGCCGGCGGACCAGGTCCCCGGTGGCGTACATCCGGCCCGGCGGCCCGGTGAACGGGTCGGGCCGGAACCGTTGCCCGGTCAGCTCCGGCCGACCGAGGTAGCCACGGGCCACGCCCGTGCCGCCCAGGTACAGCTCACCCACGGCACCGGCCGGCACGGGACGTTCCCGCTCGTCCAGCACGTACGCGCGGACGTTGGCCAGCGGACGGCCGATCGGCGGGGCGACGTCGTGCGGGTCGGCCGGGTCCATCTCCCCGCAGGTGGCGAGCATCGTGGTCTCGGTCGGGCCGTAGACGTTGTAGAGCCGGAACGGCAGCCCGGCCGGCGGGTAGCGGTGCAGCTTCTCGCCGCCGAGCAGCAGGTGCCGCAGCCGGGTCCGGTCGGCCGGCCAGGGGTAGGTGAACAGTTCCCGGGCCAGCACGGTGGTCAGGAAGCAGACCGTGATGCCCCGCTCCACCAGCCAGTCGCCGAACTCCGTCGGCGAGTCCAGCCGTCGGCGGTCCACCAGGTGCAGGGTGCCGCCGTTGGCGAGGCAGGGCCACACCTCCAGGCCCCAGCCGTCGAAGGAGGGCCGGGCCAGTTGCGGCATCCGGTCGCCGGGGCGGACCTCGAAGGTCTCCCGGTACCAGTCGACCAGGTTGGCCACCCCGTCGTGCGGCACCAGCACCGCCTTGGGCCGGCCGGTGGACCCGGAGGTGAAGGTGACGTAGCAGACGTCCTCGGCGGAGGCGACCGGTGGCGTCCCGGCCTCCGGGGTCGACGTGCCGGGATCGGCGGGCGGCGTCAGCAGCGTCTCGACGGTGACCACCCGGGTGGCCGGGGGGACGCCGTCGTCGGGTAGCGCCGCCCCGGGTCCGGTGACCAGCACCCGGCAGTCGGCGTCGGCCAGCATCGTGGCCAGCCGGGCGGTCGGTTCGTCCCGGTCCAGGCCGACGTACCCGCCGCCGGCGAGCAGCACCCCCAGCGCGCAGGTCACCAGTTCCGGCGACCGGTCCAGGAGCAGCCCCACCAGGTCGCCGCGCTCCACCCCGTACCCCCGCAGGGTGGCGGCGACCCGGGTGGCGGCGGCCAGCAACTCGGCGTAGCTCAGCCGGCGGTCACCGGCGACGACGGCCGGCTCGTCGGGCTGGCGGTCGGCCCACCGGCGGACCCGCTCGGCCACGGTGCTGCGGTCGGGACGGGACACCACGGTCCGGTTGGCGTCCTCGATGACCGCCAGCAGCTCGTCGGCGTCGAGGAGGGGCAGGTCGACCACCTGCCGGTCCGGCTCCACGGCAGCCTCCCGCAGGAGGGTGGCCAGGTGCCGGGCGAGTTGTCCGGCCGGCACCCGGGGCCACTGCGCGGGGACCAGCACGACCCGGGCCCCGACCGATCCACCCGGACCGGCGACGACCGCGACCGGTTCCGGGGCACCGGAGCCCGGCGGTCCCGCCGGGACCGGCCCGTCGGCCCCGGTGGAGCGTCTGGTCGACTCGATCGTCTTCACCAGCGCGCCGAACCGGTCCTGTGGGTCGACCGGGAACGTCACCGGGTGGGCCGACGTCGTGGCGGTGTCCGGTTCCCGCAGCGCCACCGTGACCCCGGTGCGGCGGGTGTACCGCATCAGCAGCGTGCCGACGGCCGCCACCAGCACGTCGGTCCCGCTGCCGCCGAGCCGTGCGGCCAGCGCCGCGATGTGCCGCTGCGGCTCGCCGTCCAGGTCCAGCGCTCTCGCCGGGGCGTCCACGTCGGCCGCTGCGCCCGTGTCGGCCGGGGTGTCCGTGTCCGCCGGGGCGTCCGGGTCGGCCATCGGCCCGGCAGGGGGTGGCGTCATGTCGTCTCCTCGTGTCCACAATGCGGGCAGCCTTGTGCCGGCTGTTCATGCAGATAGTGACGCGGCACCAGCAATTGCGGAGCGACCCAGCGGAATGCGGTGGGCGCACGCGCGCCGATATTGCGCGTCGAAACGTCCGAGCAATTGGAGATCGATACTTTCCCGGCCGCCGGAGGCTGCACGGATACCGCAGATGACGTTCCAGGCGATGGATCAGGCGACGATTATCCCAGGGTGATCGCCACGACTGTGGACGTCTGCCATGCCACTTACCACACGCCTGACGGCCTGACCGCATACGCGCAGGTCACCGCTCGGGAGGTTATCCCGCGGTCGCCGCCGACGATGGACCCTTATTGCCCCCCGTAACTGTGTCCCATCCTCGCTGCCTGCGCCGGTCGCGTCGTTGCGGTGGACGCACGTCTGACGTAACACCGGCCCTCACGGACCGTTTGGAATGTATAACAAAGCGCAGCGGGACCGCAAGCATCAACAGGGCGACAGGGAAAGCCTGGTCGAACGTCATACCAACCACCGGGACATATCTTGATCAATTGCCATTGATCAATCAATGCGATCTTCCTGAAACCCGCAATGAGCGGGGCAGACGCGGCTGATGACGGCCGCCGGACACGAAGCCGCCGATGGGGGTCGGCATTTCCGGGGCGGGCGCTCGACACGATCAAGGGCCGGGCGATCGCGGCCCGGCAGCGCCTACCCTGCATCCATGTCGATCACCGACTCCACCCTGGCCATCGATGGGGCGCAGGCCGGTGCCGCGATCGTCCGCTCTACCACGGTTCCGCGCTGACACGTTTCGACAAGGCCGGGGGCGATTTCGCCACCGCCGCCGACCTCGACGCCGAGCAGGCCATCATCGACGTCCTGCGTGCCGCGCGACCGGACGACGCCGTGCCGGGCGAGGAGAGCGGACGCACCGGCCCGGCGGACAACGGCCGCACCTGGCTCGTCGATCCCCTGTGCGGAACGCTGAACTTCGCCGTACGGAACATGCTGGTCGCGGTCAACGTGGCCCTGCGGGTGGGGACCGCCGTCACCGTGGCCGCCTCGGCGGACCCGTTCACCGGGGACGTGTTCTGGACCGACGGCGACGCCGCGTACCTGCGCAACGGCGGGGTGGACGAGCGACTCGTCCCGTCGGCGGAGTCCAGCCTGGTGGACGTCAATCTCGAGAGGTGGGACACCGCCGGGCCGGGCACCGACACCCTGGACTGCCGGGCGTCCGCGCACCGGACTTCCCGGCCCGCGAACCGACATCGACGGCACTCGAATGCGGACGTCGCGTGGTGGCCCCGGTGGTAGGCTCCGGCTCGGGTAGCTCACCATTTCACCCTGATCCCGGTAAGGAGAGTGGGATGCGCCGACAGTCCGGAGCACCAGACGGGACGGTCATGTCGGCTATCTACCCCAGGGTGGCATTCATCAATGGGCTCCCTCAATATCGGGATCGTCGCGCATGTTGACGCGGGAAAAACGAGCCTGACCGAACGGCTTCTTCATCACACCGGCGTCATCGACCAGGTCGGAAGCGTCGACGCCGGAAGCACCCAGACCGACTCCATGGAGATGGAGCGACGTCGTGGGATCACCATCCGGTCGGCGGTGGTGTCGTTCACCATCGACGGTCTCCAGGTCAATCTGATCGACACACCGGGGCACCCGGATTTCATCGCCGAGGTGGAACGGGCGTTGCGGGTGCTCGACGGGGCCGTTCTGGTGGTGTCGTCCGTCGAAGGGGTGCAGGCGCAGACCCGCATTCTCATGCGGACGCTGACCCGCCTGCGGATTCCCGTCCTCATCTTCGCCAACAAGATCGACCGCGGTGGTGCCCGCTACCACGAACTGCTGGACGACATCGGGCGGAAACTCACTCCCCGCCGGCTGGCGATGAGCACGGTGACCGGTTCCGGCACCGCGCAGGCGCGGTCGATACCCCTGCCGCTGTCCGAGGGGGAACGCGCCGCGTCGGTGGCCGACCTGCTGGCCGAAGTCAGCGACACCTTCCTCGAGTCGTACCTCAGTGACACCACGCAGCTCACCGACCGCGACTACCGCGCGGAGCTGGTGCGTCAGGTACGCCGGGCGCAGGTGGTACCGGTGTACTTCGGCTCGGCCGTGACCGGTGAGGGCGTGGACGACCTGCTCCGCGCCATCAGGGAACTCCTCCCGCCCTCGGCCGGCGACCCGTCGGCGCGGCTGCGGGCGAGCGTCTTCAAAATCGACTGGGCGCCCGGCGGGGAGAAGGTCGCCTACGCGCGGGTGCACTCCGGCCGGCTCGCCGCCCGGGAACCGGTCGACACCTACCGCCGCGCCCGCACCGGCGGGGTGGTCGAGGGAGTCGGCAAGGTGACGTCGGTACGGGTCTTCGCGCACGGCACCACCACCCGTGAGACGGCGGCCGGACCGGGCGACATCGCCACCGTGTACGGGCTGGCGCAGGTGCGGGTCGGCGACCAGCTCGGCTCACCCGACGGGCTCCCCAGCGGCGGCTTCTTCGCGCCACCCAGCCTGGAGACCGTCGTCCGGGCCGCCCGACCCGAACAGAACGCGCAGTTCTACCAGCACCTGCTCCGTCTGGCCGAGGAGGACCCGCTGATCAACGTGCGCCGCAACGAGACCGACCGGACCATCTCGGTGGCGCTCTACGGCGAGGTCCAACGCGAGGTCGTCAAGGGCCTGATGCTGGACCGGCACGGCATCGAGATGACCTTCGAGGAAACCACCACGGTGTACGTCGAGAAGGTCGAGGGCACCGGTCACGGATTGGAGGTGATCTGGCAGAACGAGTTCGCCGCCACCGTCGGCCTGCGGATCGAACCGGGCGCCCCCGGCACCGGGGTGCGGTACCGGATCGCCGTCGAACCCGGTGGACTGCCCGCCGCCTTCCACAAGGCGATCGAGGAGACCGTCCGCCGCACGTTGCGGCAGGGACTGTTCGGCTGGGAGGTCGTCGACTGCGTCGTCACGCTGACCGACACCGCGTACTCCAGCCCGATCACCTCCGCCGGGGACTTCCGCAGGCTCACCCCACTGGTGCTGATGGCCGCCCTACGCACGGCGGGGACCACGGTCCACGAGCCGGTGAACCGGTTCGAGCTGGAAGTACCCGACGACACCGTCCACGCGGTCACCTCCCGGCTCGTCGCCGCCCGCGCGGTCGTCGACCGGTGCGACACCCACGGACCGGTCAGCCACCTGCAGGGCACGATCCCCGCGAGCAACGTCCACGACATCGAACGGCAGCTACCGGGCCTGTCCCACGGGGAAGGTGTCTTCGTCTCCACCCTCACCGGCCACCGCCGCACCACCGGCACCCCACCCGTCCGACCACGCACCGACGGCAACCCCCTGAACCGCAGGGAATACCTGACCCACGTACTCGGACGGGGGTGACAGACGCGCGGACGCCGCGCCGACCCACGTGAGGCGACCGGTCGTGGGCGAGGATGGACCCATGACCGACGAGTTGACCGTAGGGGTGCTGGGCGCGGGCATCATGGGCGCCGCCATGGCCCGCAATCTCGTCCGGGCGGGACACGTCGTCCGCGTGTGGAACCGGTCCCCGGACAAGGCGGCGGCCACCGGTGCGACCGTGGCGGACACCCCGGCCGACGCCGTACGCGACGCCGACGTGATCATCACGATGCTGTACGACGGGGCGACCGTCCGCGACGTGATCGGGCGGGCCGCACCGGGGCTGAGGCCGGGCGCGGCCTGGTTGCAGACGACCACGGTGGGCCTGGCCGACACGGCCGGGCTCGCCGAGGTCGCCGCCGAGCACCGGGTGGCGTTCTACGACGCGCCGGTGCTCGGCACCCGGCAGCCCGCCGAGGCCGGCCAATTGACCGTGCTCGCCGCCGGGCCGCAGACCGGCCGGGAGAGGCTCACCGCGGTGTTCGACGCGATCGCGGCCCGGGTGGTGTGGCTGGGTGAGGACGGCGCGCGGGGCGACGGCACGCGGTTGAAGCTGGTGGCGAACAGTTGGGTCCTGACGGTGACGCACGGCGCGGTCGAGACGCTGGCGTTGGCCGGGGCGCTCGGCGTCGACCCGGACCGCTTCTTCGCGGTGATCGAGGGCGGCCCGCTGGACATGGGCTACCTGCACGCCAAGACCGACCTGGTGCGGCAGGGCCGGCTGTCGCCGGCGAGCTTCGCGGTGGAGACCGCCGAGAAGGACGCCCGGCTGATCGTCGCGGCCGGCGAGGACCACGGGGTACGCCTCGACGTCCTGGCCGCCGGTGCGGAGCGGTTCCGGCGCGCGGCCGCGCAGGGTCACGGCGACGAGGACATGGCGGCGTCCTATCACGCCAGCTTCGTCCCGTGACGCTGTTCCGACGGCCGACTACCGGTGGTGGCGGGTGAGGCGTCGCATGGCGGCGTGAGCGGGAGGACCCCAGGACGGTTTGCCGCCGCGACGGTGGTGGACACCGGCATCGCCGATCAGGATGCCACCGAGGGCGCGTGCCATGGCCCACCCCCGGGCACGACGGACGGTGGCGGTGTCGGGTGCCGGCTGGTAGGCCCCGAGGAAGTGGTCGATGCCGTGGTCGGGTAGCAGGAGCCATCCGGCGGCGAGGTCGTAGGCGGGATCGCCCGTGCCGAGGTCGCCGAAGTCGATCACGCCGCAGAGGGTGCCGTCGGTGGTGAGGACGTTGGCCGGGTGCAGGTCGGCATGCAGCCAGCGCAACGGGCCTGCCCAGGCAGGTGCGGTGACGGCGTCGTGCCAGACGGCGTGCACGGCGTCCGGGTCGGGGATCAGGCCCCGTCCGGTGGCGTCGGTGAGCGCTGCGGTGAATCCCTCGGTGTGGTCGGTCAACGGGCCGCCCCGACTGCCGCCGGTCGGAGCGCCGGTGGGGGCAGGCTGGTGCAGTGCGGTGAGGAAGGTGGCCAGGGAGTGCGCCGCGTCGGTGGCCCGGGTGACGGGGTGCCGGTCGGCGGGGACACCCGGCACCCAGGTGGTGACGAGCCAGAACCGGGGGAAGCGGTCGGACGGTGTGCCGATGCGCTGCGGTACCGGGACCGGCAGCGGAAGGTGCGGGGCCAGGGTGGGCAGCCAGGTGAACTCCTTGCGCAGCAGCGCGTCCGCGCAGTCGGTCGCCCAGGGGAGCCGGACAGCCAGCTCGTCGCCGAGCCGCCACATCTGGTTGTCCCACCCGCGTGCGCCCAGCCGGACGGGAAGACCGGCGAGGTCGGGGTGTTGGTCCCGAACCAGCTCCTGGACCAGTTCCGCGGTGATCTCCTCTTCCCGGTGGGTCATGCGGAACAACGGTAGTCCCGCAGAGGCGTCTCGCGGGCCTTCGTCACCGGCCGGTCGCGACGACGACGGCCGGGAACTCGCGGCCTGGTTCCCGCGACGGGAGCACGCGTGTTGCGCGTCAGTCGCAGTGGTGATTGTGGACAGTGCCTGGATCGGGCATGCTGACACCGCGGTCGGACCGTTCGGCTCATCGGGGTGCAGAGAGAGTGCCCGGACCGCGCCGGGCGGGCGGGGATGTGCCTGCTGTAGGCAACCGCACGTCACACCATCCGCGTCTCCCGATTTCTGCCGCGAGTCTGCTGTTTCCACATGCACGGAGGAGTGTCGGTGAATCACTTTCGTAGAGCTTTTCTCGCCGTGCTGTGCGGAGCCGTGCTGGTGGTCGGTCCGCAGACCCCCGCATCGGCGATCGCCGGCGGCACCACCACGTCGTCACTGCACGGGCAGGTGCAGATCTGGAACAACGGAGGGGCCGACTTCCGCTGTACCGGCTCGCTCATCCATGTGCGCTACGTGCTCACCGCGGCACACTGCCTCCACAGCAGCCGCCTCGTGGTCAAGGCGGGCGACAAGCGTCTCGGCAGCGGTCAGCGCATCATCGTCGACGGCACGGCGGCGGCGCCGAAGGGCTACGACATGGCGGTCCTGCATCTGGCGTCGAACGTCACCCAGAGCAATCTCGTCGTTCCCTACAGCCGAGACACGGCTCTGCTCAAGACCGGGGTCACCGTAGCCATCCGCGGCTGGGGGCAGACCGAGACGAACGGGCCACCGGCGTCGACCCTGCGGGTGTGCAACCTGCGGGTCGAGCGATCCATCGGGTCGGAGCTGGAGTTGGAGGGACTCAACGGGGTCCCCCTGGACGGCGACTCCGGGGCGGCGGTCTGGCAGAACAACCGCGTCCAGGCCGTGTTCACCCACTCCGACGACGCGCTGGGTGGACTGTCCGTCCCCACCGGTTTCCTGGCCGGCTGGATCAAGAGCGTCAGCGGGGTCGACGGAATCGACTGAACCCGGTCTGATCGCCCGGCGACCGGGACGGGTCGTCGTCAGGCGGCGTTGACGCTGGAGAGGACGGCGTCCCAGGCCAGTTCGGCGGCGACCGTGCCCAGCCGCAGCGACGGGGCGGGCATCGTCACCTCGTCGGTGGTCAGGGCGAACAGGGTGTCACCGTCGGCGATGGTGTGGAACGGCTGGATGGCCCGGTGCATGGAGCTGTGCACCTGGGTGGCGAACTGGGCGAGTTCGGTGTCGGTCATCCGGACGTTGGTGACCACGGCGGTCAGGGTGGTGTTCCCGCCGGTGGGCGCGGGGTCCGGGGTGGCCGCCGCGACCAACTCGGCGTAGTCCTCGGCCGGGTGGCGACGCCGGCCGGTCGCCGGGTCGAGGTTGCCCCGCACGATCCCGCCGTCGCGGTCGACGATCACCCCCATGGCGTTGACCACGGTCAGCACCAGCAGCCGGGCCGCGCCGACGCGGGCGAAGGCGGCACCCTGCCCGCCCCACTCGGCGCGGGCATTGTCGACCTTGCCGACAGTTGCGCCGACACCCGCGCCGACCCGCCCGACGGCCACCCGGTCGGCGCGTACCGCGCGCAGCCCGTCGGCACCGAGCCCGGCGTCGGGGTAGATGGCGTTGTCCCGGGGCGCGAAGTCGTAGACGACGGCCCCGGACACCACCGGCAGGCTGCCGAAGTCGGTGGCGTAGCCGGTGCGGCGGAGCAGTTCGTCGTAGACACCTGACGCCGCGGCGAGTCCGAAGCTCGACCCGCCGGCGAAGCACAACGCGTGGTGGTACGGGAAGCCGCCGCTGACCCCGACGGCCCCGCCCCGCTTGTCGACGGCGGTACGCGCGCCGCCAGGGATGCTGAGCACGGTGACGCCGGTCGGGCCGTCGGGGTACTCGGCGGTGCCGATCGCCACGCCGGGCAGGTCGAAGTCGACCCATCCGTCGCCCGCCGCACCGAGCACCGCGGGTCGCCGCCGGTGGTCGTTGCCGACGGGTGACGTCGTACGCGGCGGGGCCGGATGGTGCTCGGACATGAGGATCACCGTCTTCCGTGGGGGGTGTGGTGGTGGCGTGTCCCGACCGACGCCCGGTTACCTAGACTGGGCTGATGGCCCGTCCCGTCACGCTGCACGATGTCGCGCGCCGGGCGGGTGTCGGCAAGTCCACCGTTTCCAATGTGCTGTCGTGTTCCGGCAGGGTCTCCGAGGCGACCCGGGAGCGGGTCCGCGCGGCGATGGAGGAACTGGGTTACGTCCCCAACCGGGCGGCCCGGCAGTTGCGGGGCGGGCGCACCGGCGTCATCGGGGTCTACGTTCCGGGCGTGCCGTCCACGTCGGAGTTCTACATGCGGTTCGTCTTCGGCGTCATGGAACGTGCCGCCGCCCGCGACCGGGACGTCTCGATCCTGACCGCCTCGGAACGCCGGTCGCCCCGCGCGCTCGACGGGGTGATCGTGGCCGATCCGCACCGGGACGACGCGTTCGTGCCGGTCCTGATGCAGGGTGGCATGCCGGTCGTGTGTTTCGAACGGCCCCCGGTCGGGATGCACGCGGACGTCGTGCTCTGGGCGGACCACCACCGGGCGCTCACCGGGCTGCTGGACCGGATGGCCGGGGCCGGGGCCCGGCGTCCCGCCCTCGTGGTGCCACCGCAGACGGGTGACTGGGCGGCCCAGTTGGCGGCGGCGCACCGGGACTGGTGCGCCCGGCACGGCGTCGCCCCCGTGGTGGCGCACCATCCGTGGGTGCCGTCGCCGGCGGAGGTGTCCCGGGCGGTCGAGCAGGTGCTCGCCGCGCCGGGGGTGGACGCCCTGGTGTGCGCCTCGGTGGACACCGCGCCGACGGCCGTGCAGGTGCTGCACCGGCTCGGCCGTCGGGTCGGGCGGGACGTCCTGCTGGCCAGCGCCACCGAGTCGAGCGCGCTGCGGCTGGGCCAACCGCCGGTCACCGCGCTCGACCTGTCGCCGTTGGACGCCGGCCGTCGCTGCGCCGACCTGCTCGACGACGTGACCGGTGGCGGCCCGGGTGGGGTCTACGAGCATCCGGTCCACCTGTGGTGGCGGGAGTCGACCCGGGGGCCGGTCACCGGGTCATCCGTTCCAGCGCCTCCTCCATCCGGTCGCCCGCTTCCACCGGGTTGAGTCCGGCCGCGAGGCCGTCCTGGTAGACCTGGTCGAGGACGGGGCGGAAGCGGGCGTAGCGGCGTTCCCACTCGGCGGCGTCGGTGCGCCAGTAGCCCACGCAGACGGCGCGGTCGCGGGGCAGCCGGTGCACGGTGCGCAGCACGGACCGGGCCGTTCGGCACTCCCCGGCCTCGCCCGCGACCCACACGTAGCCGGGGCCGTCGGGCAGCGTGGTCTCCCGCAGCCGGTCGACGAGGCTGCCCGGGCCGTGGCCGTTGCCGACCCCGACCCGTACGTCGACGTGCACGGTGGGGTCGTCGCCGGCCGCAGCGAGCAGGTCCCGGGCGTCGGCCAGGTCCGGCAGGTCCACCAGCACCCGGACCGGGAGGCCGGGGGTGCGTTCCGCGACGGCACGGGTCGCGGCGGGCAGCCCGGACAGGTCGGCGGCGAGCACCAGCCAGCGGGTGTCCGCGGGGGGACGGAACCAGGCGCGGCACCGCCACAGCAGGAGACCGGCGCCGGTCTCGGCCTGCCGCGCCCAGGACGTGGCGGGGCCGTGATCGTGCAGGGCGAAGTCGATGGTCAGCCGCGCCCCGGCGGGGTCGACGGCGCGGACGGAGTAGTTGCGGCCGAGGGGCGGGTGCTGCTCGTCGTGGTAGCCCCACACCTCGCCGCGCAGGGTCATCGGCGGCGGGGCCGCCTCGCCGGGGCGGGGGAAGTAGAGCGTCACCGACTCGTCCGGTGCGCCCAGGCAGGGGAAGTGGGCGAGGTCGGGGCCGCCGAGGACGATCCGTTGCAGGTGCGGGGTCAGCCGCCGTACCTCGTGCACGGTGGCGGTCCAGAAGCCGGGTCGGGTGAGTGTGTCGGTCATGGCGCGCTGTACTCCGAACGGGTGGCCGGGTCGCCGTCGACCGCGAGGGCGAGCGCGGGGACGATCTTGTCCAGGACGTAGGGCAGGCTCAGCACGGAGGCGAACGCCAGCGCGCCGTTGGCCTCGGTGCCGAGGAAGACGTCCCGGCCTTGGGTGCGGACGTCCAGCCGGATGTAGAGCGGGTCGCCGAGCAGGGTGGTCACGCCCGGGTCGGTGGCCGCCTCGGACCAGACGGCGACGTCCACGTCCACCAGGTCGAACCGTTCGCGGCTGATGGTGGCGGACTGGTTGGCGTTCGCGGTGAGGGTGGTGACCTCGGGTGCCATGGTCAGCCCGAGGTCGAGCAGGACCTTCGAGGCGGTGGTCTCGGGGCTGAACAGGTAGTACTGGCCCTCGTAGGTGGAGGCGAACACGGTGCGTGCGCCCTTGAGGCGGGGATGGGCGCCGGCGACCGAGGCGATCCGCTGTTCCAGGTCGGTGACGAGTTTCTCGGCCTCGGCGCTGCGGCCGGTGATCTGTCCGGCGGCCCGGCTCATCTGCTGCCAGGTCACCGCCCAACTGCCGTCGCCGGCGGGCTGGGCGACGGTGGGGGCGATCTTGGTGAGCAGGTCGTACTCCTGCCGGGACATGCCGGAGGAGAGCCCGACGATGACGTCGGGGCGCAGCGCGGCGATCTGTTCGTAGTCGAGTTCGGCGCGGGCCAGCACCTCCGGCCTGGCCGTGCCGAGCCGCTCCCGGGCCCACGGCCAGGTCGCGTTCGGCATGTTGCCGTACCAGTCGCGGATCGCCACCGGCACCTCGCCGAGGGCGAGGAAGTAGTCCTGCTCCTTGAGGCCCACCACCACGATCCGTTCGGGCTTGGCGGTGAGGGTGGTCGCGCCGAAGGCGTGGGTGAGGGTGGTGGGGAACGCGGCGTCGGACGATCCGGACGCGGGCTCGGCGGGGCTCGCCCCGTCGGCGGCGCAACCGCCGGCCACCAGCACGGCGAGTATCAGTGCGGCGGCGGTCAGGACAGTGCTCAGCCGGCGTGGGCGGGAGTGTGACATGGCATTCGATCCTCAGGAGGGGCAGCGAGAACGACGTTCCCAGTGGCTTAGGGTAGGTTTACCTTAGCCAGTGATGGAACGTTCCACCATGAAGTGAGTCACAGTGTCGGTCGCCACCCCCGCCGGCTTACGCCGCCCCCGCCTGCTCGCCGCCGGGCTGCTCGCCTGCGCGCTCGCCCTGCTGGCCGCGATCGCCGCCAGCCTCGCCGTCGGCGCGCTGCCCCTGACGACCGGCACCGTGCTACGGGAACTCCTCGCCCACGGCGACAGCGAGGCGGGCCTGATCGTCTGGGAGGTCCGGCTGCCCCGTACGGCGATCGCGATCTGCGTCGGAGCGGCCCTGGCCCTGGCCGGCACCCTGATGCAGGCACTCACCCGCAACCCCCTCGCCGACCCCGGGCTGCTGGGCGTCAACGCCGGAGCCGCCGCCGCCGTGGTCGCCGGCATCCTCGCCGGGGTCACCGGCCAGCGCGGACACCTGCTGCTCGCCCTGCTCGGCGCGGGCCTCGCCGCCAGCCTGGTCACCGCCATCGGCGGCACCCGGGGCCCGGGCCGGGCCGAGGACGGCCGGCTGGTCCTGGCCGGCGCAGCCGTCGGCGCCTGCCTGACCGGGGCCGTCGCCGGCGTCACCCTGATCGACCAGACCGCATTCGACAGGTACCGCTTCTGGGCCGTCGGCAGCCTCGCCGACCAGCCGCCGTCCGCCCTGCTCACGGCAGCACCGGCGCTGCTCGCCGGCCTGCTCGTCACCGTCGGCGTGATCCGGCCGCTGGACGTGCTGCGCTTCGGCGACGAGGGCGGCACCGCGCTGGGCGTCAGCCCCGGCCGCACCCGGCTGCTCGCGCTGGTCGCCACCACCCTGCTCTGCGGCGGCGCGACCGCCGTGGCCGGCCCCATCGGCTTCCTCGGGCTCGCCGTCCCCCATGCCGCCCGGGCGATCTGCGGCCCCCGGCTCGGGTGGATCGTCGCCTACGCCTGCCTGCTCGGCCCGATCCTGCTGATCACCGCCGACGTGATCGGCCGGCTCCTGGCCCGCCCCGGCGAGATCGAGGTCGCGATCGTCATGGGCGCGATCGGCGCGCCCGTGTTCATCGCCCTGGTCCGCGCCCGGAGGATTCCCCGCCCATGACCACCGCCCCGACCAACGCTCCCGGTCGCCGTACCCGCCGTCGGCACACCCGCCGCGCCACCCTGGCCTGCCTCGTCGCGCTGGCCCTCGGCACCGGGCTGGCCGTCGTCGCCCTGGCCAGTGGCCGGTACGCCACCCCGCTGCACGACCTGTGGCCGGTGCTCACCGGGGGCGGCGATGCCGGCCTGCGGTTCGTCCTGTTCGAGCTGCGGCTCCCCCGGATCGGCACCGCGCTCGCCGTCGGGGCGGCCCTCGGCGCGGCCGGCGCCCTCTTCCAGAGCGCCAGCCGCAACCCCCTCGGCAGCCCCGACATCGTCGGCTTCACCGTCGGCGCCGCCACCGGCGCGCTCGTCGTCCTGCTGGTGCTCCACGACACCCGACTCACCCCTGCCGTGGGCGCGGTGCTCGGCGGTGCCGCCGTCGCCGGGGCGGCCCTGCTGCTCGGCGGGACCGGGCAGCGCCTCATCCTCGTCGGGATCGGCCTGTCCGCCCTGCTCACCTCCGTCAACGCGTACCTGCTGACCCGCGCCGAGGTGACCGACGCGCAGAACGCCGCCGTCTGGCTCGTCGGCAGCCTCAACGGCAGCGGTCCGCACCTGCCACTGCTGCTCGGCGCGCTCGCGGTGCTGCTGCCGCCCGCCGTCCTGACGGCCCGGGGGCTGCGGCTCATCGAGAACGGCGGGGACAAGGCACTCAGCCTCGGCGTCCCCGTACGCCGGCAACGGCTCACCGCGACGGCCCTGGCGGTCGCGCTGACCGCCGTCGGGGTCGCCGGCGCCGGGCCGGTCGGCTTCGTCGCCCTGGCCGCCCCCCACCTGGCCCGCCGGCTCACCCGCGTCGCCGCTCCCCTGGTGACCACGAGCGCGGTGTTCGGCGCCGTGCTGCTGCTCGCCGCCGACCAGCTCGCCCAACGACTCGTCCCCGGGCAGCAACTGCCCGTCGGCGCGGTCACCGGCGTCGTCGGCGGCGGCTACCTGGCTCTCGTCCTGGCCTGGACCTGGCGAGGCAGGCCCGGGTGAGCCGCCGCCCGTCCCGCACCGCACCGCCACCCCGGAGGCAACCATGACCGCCCCGCCCACGATCGAACTGGACTCGGTCACCGTCGGCTACGACCGCCGGACCGTCTGCCGGGACGTCTCCCTGCGGATCGCCGAGGGAAGCTTCACCGTCTTCATCGGACCCAACGGCTGCGGCAAGTCGACCCTGCTGCGCACCATCGCCCGGGTGTTGCGGCCGGGCGGGGGCCGGGTGGCCGTCCTCGGCCGCGACGTGCGCGGCTACAGCCGGCGGCAGTACGCCCGCACCGTGGGGCTGCTCCCCCAGGGCATCGAGGCACCGGCCGGGATGACCGTCACCGATCTGGTGCTGCGCGGGCGGCACCCGCACCGGTCGGCGCTGAGCCGCTGGACGTCGCAGGACGACCGGGCGGTCACCGCGGCGCTGGCCGCCACCGGGACCACCGACCTCGGCGACCGGGTGCTGACGGAACTCTCCGGAGGCCAACGGCAACGCGCCTGGCTGGCCATGCTGCTGGCGCAGGACACCCCGATCCTGCTGCTCGACGAACCGACCACCTACCTCGACATCGCCCACCAGTACGAGGTCCTCGACCTGCTCGCCGACCTGCACGCCGGTGGCCGGACCGTGGTGGCCGTCCTGCACGACCTCAACCAGGCGGCCCGCTACGCCACCGACCTGGTGGTGCTGCGCCACGGCCAGGTCACCACGACCGGTCACCCGTCGGCGGTGCTCACCCCGGACCTCGTCGCCGACGTGTTCGGGTTGCGCTGCCGGATCGTGCCCGATCCGGTGACGGGCACGCCTGCGGTGTTCCCCGAGTCGTCCCGCCCCCACCCGAGCAGCCCCGTGGTGGCGCCCGGTGGATGAGCGGACCACCCCCGCCGAGGGCGGGCCGCCGATGCGGCAGCCCGCCCGGTCGGCGGCGGAAGCCCCGGCCCTGGACATCGCTACCTACCAGTCATGACCGACGGGGGCTTCACCGCCGTGCGGCGCTAGCGCGGGCCCCGCCGGGGTCGGGGAACGATCTTCTCGGCGTCGACCACGGTGAACGAGGCGTACGGGTGGACGCCGCCGCTGACGACCGCCTCGGCCTGCCGGTCGCCCAGGAGCACCCAACGGAAGAACGCGGTGACGTATCCGGCGCTGACCTGGCGCTGTTCGGTCTCGGTCAGTTTGCGGGTCACGTGCGACCACTCGATCGGCGGTTCGGGGGTGCCGCTGTCCGGGTCCCAGTCCGGGGACGTCGGGGTGCCACACCAGCCCGGTGCCGGACCGAAGCCCTGGTCGTCGATGGCGCCGACCTGCCCGCTCCCGGGGGACCACTGGGTGTTGAGGAAGTTGTGGTTCGCGCCACGGACATGCCAGGTGTAGACCGGCTCACGCGTGTGACCGGTCGCCAGCTTCGCATAGTCGAGACCCTGCTCGCTGTCGCAGCCGCCGACCCAGACCGCGAGTGGTGCCGAGGTCACCCGGTAGAGCTTGGCATCCGGGGAACCGGGGTTGGTGGCGGTGCCCGAGCCGGCGGCGGCGAGGGCGAGGACGCCGGCCACGCGTACGCCTGCCGGAAGGTCGACGCGGTGGACGTCCGCGGCGTGCCAGGCCACCGCACGGCCGCCGCGTGAGTGGCCGAGTGTCCCCGTACGCGAGAAGTCGATCCTGCCTTTGACGTCCGGGGTCGGGCCGTTGAAGTGGCCGGCCAGGGCGCCACGGCCCGTGCGGGCCAGTTCGGTCCAGAGCGCGAGATGCTTGTTGATGAGCTTCGCGCGGGCGTTGTCGGCCTCGGTGCCGATCTGACCGGCGTTGATCCCGTTGGCGCTGATCGAGACGACGACCATTCCTTGGGCGGCGAGCTGCCGGGCGAGGTAGTCGTAGCCTCGGTAGCTGGGCAGTGCTGCGACACCGGGCGCGCAGGGCCACTGCCAGAGCCGGTGGATGGCGTCCAACCAGCGCGGGTCGTCGTAGTAGTCGGCTGGCGACTCCTTCTCGATACGAGCCGCCTCGGCGTCGGCAGCCCGGTCGGCGCAGGTGGACCAGTAGCCGTGCGAGAGCACCACCAGCGGAAACGGCCCGTTGCCGGCGGCCGGGTAGTGCACGTTGCCGGTCAGCTCGATCGGTGCCAGGGTCGACGAGTCCGGGCCGTCGGTGTGGAAACCGGCGACGGTGAACGCGCGGTCGCCGAGGGTGTAGTCGAGCGACCTGACCGGATAGGTGCGGTCCTTCGCCTGGGCGGGTGACGTGGGCACGAGGCCGGCGGCGACCAGGGCCACTGCGGCCAGGCCCTTCAGCAATGACAACCTTTTCTCCTTCACGGGGACCGGGGCTGGTACGTGCCACATCCTGGCGAACCCTTGTCAGGAACCTGTGGTGATCCGGTAGTGGTCCCGTTCTCTACCTGTTTCGATGTTCTGACGCCTCCTAGACTCGCCGCCGTGAACGCGAACGTGCTCGTCGCCGAGGACGACCCCAAACAGGCCGAACTGCTCCGGCGGTATCTGGAGCACGAGGGCCACCGGGTGTCGGTGGTCCACGACGGCCGGGCCGCGCTGGACGAGATCCGCCACCGCCCGCCGGACCTGCTGGTGCTGGACGTCATGATGCCGCGCGTCGACGGCCTCGACGTGTGCCGCATCCTGCGTCGGGACTCCGAGGTGCCGGTGCTGATGGTCACCGCCCGCAGCACCGAGGACGACCTTCTGCTGGGCCTGGACCTGGGCGCCGACGACTACCTGACGAAGCCGTACAGCCCGCGGGAACTGGCGGCGCGGGTGCGCACCCTGCTCCGCCGGACCCGGTCCGCGGCTGCGCGGCCCGTCGCGCCGCCCCTGCGGGTGGGCGACCTTCTCCTTGATCCGGTACGCCACGAGGTCACCGTCGCGGGCACCCCGGTGGTGTGCACCCCGGGCGAGTTCGCCCTGTTGAGCACGTTCGCTGCGGAGCCGGGTAGAGCGTTCAGCCGCGACCAACTGCTCCGCCGGCTGCACGGGCTCGACTCGTACGTCACCGCCCGCACGGTCGACGTGCACGTGATGAACCTGCGCCGGAAGATCGAGACGAATCCGCGACGCCCGGCACGGCTACTCACCGTGTACGGAATCGGATACAAACTCGCCGATGGCTGAGTGGTGCGGACGCGGCAGCCTCCTGGTCCGGCTGCTCGCCCTCAGCGTGGTCATCTCCGTACTCTCGATCTCGGCGACCGCCTGGCTCGCCGTACGCGACACGACCCGGGCCCTGCAACAGGAGCGCGGCCGGGCGCTCGCCGACGACGCGCGGATCTACGACGCCCTGCTCGGGCACGCCGCGACGCACCACGACTGGACGGGCGTGTCGCCACTGGTGCGGTCCCTCGCGGCGGACACCGAGCGACGGATCGTCCTGACCGACCGCAACCGCACCCCGCTCGCCGCGTCCGGTGCGGGAGCCCTGCCGCAACGGGCCTCCGCCACCGTCGACCCGCTCGACGTCGACACCGATCTGGCGGGCACGGCGGGAGCCGGCGGCATCGACGCGCGGGCCACCGGCCCGTACCAGCTACCGGACGCCGAACGGACCGCGCTACGCCGATTGGCGGTGAGGGCACTGGACTGTCTGCACGGTCCGGTCGACCTGGCCCCGCTGACCGCGGCGGAAGGGTTGTTTCCGGTCCGTACCGATGCGGAGATCGTCGTCGCCCCCAGCGGCCGGCCCCGCATCGCGTCCCGAGGCGCCACCGTCACCGGCGACGCGCGGTGCGCCGGGGAGTTCGACGCGTTGGCTGAGCCGACCACCACCGAGCGACGAGCGCTGGACCAGCTCGACGACCTGGTCAACACCTGCCTGGGCCGCCAGCGGATACCGGCGGTGCGGACCGACCTCGACGGACAGTGGACCCCGGCCGGGTCCGGCCCGATCACCACCGAACGACGCGACGACGTCGACGGTTGTGTCGCCGCGGCCCGACGCACCCAGATCGCCGACCACGTCGCGCCACCCGTGTTGCTGTTCGTCACCGACCCGGGTACCCCGGTGCCGGTCGGCGCCTTCGACCTCACCCCGGCCAACCGGTTGCGGATCTTCGGGGTGGCCGGGGTGGTGCTGCTCGTCGCGGTCGGCGTCACGGTGCTGGTGGGGGTACGCCTGGTCCGACCACTACACGCGTTGACCGCCGCGGCTGGGCGGATGCGCAACGGCGACACCACGGCACGGGTCCGGGTCGCCGGACGCGATGAGATCGCCCGGCTCGGCAACGCGTTCAACGAGATGGCCGAACAGCGGTGCCGGGTCGAGCAACTGCGCCGCGACATGGTCGGCGACATCGCCCACGAGATGCGTACGCCGGTGACGAACATCCGCGGCTGGTTGGAGGCAGCCGAGGACGGGGTGGTCGAACTCGATGTGGACCTGGTCAGCTCGCTGCTGGACGAGGCGCTGCTACTCCAGCACGTCATCGACGACCTTCAGGATCTCGCCGCAGCCGACGCGGGCGAGCTGACACTGCACCGGCGACAGGTCGAGGTGCCCAAACTGCTGCGCGAGGTCGCGGACGCCTTCGCTCCCGCCGCCGAGTCCGCCGGGGTCGCGCTGGTCGTCGATGCCGCACCCGGCACGGTCGACGCCGATCCGATCCGGCTCCGGCAGGCCATCGGCAACCTGGTCACCAACGCGATCCGGCACACCCCCGCCGACGGCCAGGTCACGCTCTCCGCCCGGCACCAGGCAGCGTACGCCGAGATCGTCGTGGCCGACACCGGGCCGGGGATTCCGGAGGAACAGCGTGACCTCGTCTTCGAACGGTTCTGGCGGGCCGAGAAGTCCCGCAACCGGCGAACGGGCGGCAGCGGTCTCGGGCTCGCCATCGTCCGCAAAATCGCCGAGTCACACGGCGGCACCGCAGGGGTCGCCGGCGCCGCCGGGACGGGAGCGGTGTTCACCCTTCGCCTTCCGGCCGCATCCGGGCAGGCCGACCCGCCGCACGGACCTGCCCCGCTCCCCGACCGACCCTGACCCCGCACCGCCGTGGGACTACCCCGGCCGGCGTCCCCATGCCGAGATGAGTGGCGCGAGGGTGAGGTCGAGCTCGCCGGCCCCGACGGCGGCCAGGTGCGCGTCGATCTCGGCGTCGGTGGCCAACCCCGCGGCGAGCAACTCGGCGCGGACCATCCGCACCGTCGCCGCCTCCAACCGGTCGCAGGCCACCCCGCCGACCGGGAAGCAGCCGGACGCGCCGACACCGACCAGACCGGCCGCCCGCAACGCCCCCGGCAGCGTACGGCCGAAGCGCAGGTCCGCGCCCCGGCGGGTCAACAACTCCCGGACCGCCCGGCGTAGCCGGTTGGCGCGCCGCTGTGCCGGGCCGACCTCGTCGAGGCAGGCCAGCGGCTGCAACTCGGTGTCGGCGTCCTCGACGAGAAGCCAGCCGCCGGGCCGCAACGCCGCCACCATCGTCGCCAACGCCCGGGCACGGTCGGGCACGTGGACGAGCACGAGCCGGGCGTGCACCAGGTCGAAGGTCCCCGGCTGCGGCGGCGGATCCGCGCCGATGTCGTGCCGGACCACCTCGTACCCACCTCGCGGGCCCAACCAGGCGGGATCGATGTCCGTGGCCAGCACGTGACCGGAGGGGCCGACGGCCGCCGCCAGCGCCTGCGGGATGCCGGGGCCACCGGCGCCGACCTCCCAGCAGCGCCAGCCCGCCCGTATTCCGAGCCGGTCGACGTGCCCCATGGTGACACCGTCGAACAGCTCAGCCAACCAGGTGAACCGCTCGCCAGCCTCCACCCGCGCGTTGTCGAGCAGATAGCGGCGATCCGGAGCAGACCCGCCGGGACGCGGTGATGGGAAGCCGGACTCCCCGCCCGCCGGGTCCACCCGCCCACCCACGGTCGGCTGCGGCCCGGACCCGGGGCCGGTGAGGGGCTTCGGTGAACTCACACCCCCATCCTCACGACCGACCGCCTCCGGTGCCAGTACGACGCCGGATGAAACCAGACACGGGACGAGCGGTCTCGTCGGACCGTGCACGACGAGTCGGCGGCTCGCGACCGGCGGCTGGCCCGGTCACGGGGACCCGTCAGTGGTTCACCGCACCTGGTACGCGCCGCCGCACGCCTCGGCGAGGGTCGACCCGAACAGCGCCGCCGGCGTGTACGCGCCCGGCTTCCCCTGACCGTCCAGCAGCCGCCGGACCACCTCGGCGGGCACCGTCGCCGTCCAGGACTGGGCCTCGCCGACCCGCAGCCAGCCCTCGCGGATGCTGCCGTCCGGCCATTCCACGACGGCGTGGCCCCAGGAGTGCTCGCGGGGCTTCGGGCGGGCCCTGGTCGGTACCGTGGCGAGCCGTCGCCGCAGGAGGGCGCGCACCGGGCCGATCGCGAGCAGGGCGGTCGCCACGGGCAGCACCGCGCGCATCACCGGGGAGGACGGGGCCTCGCTCGATGCGGCGAGCACGTCCGCTGCGCCGCTGGCCCGCTGGGCGGCCATCAGCTCGCCGAGCGGCATGCCGGCGGTGGTCACCGTGGACCCGTCGGGAAGGACCAGTTTCATCGGGTCGCCGGCGAGCGGGGCGGGGGTGAGTCGTCCGTCGCGGTACCGGCGGCCCTGGAACCGCCCACCGCCCTCGACTCCGGGGATGCCCTCCACGATCGTCGCGGCCAGGGCGTCGCCGACCACGCCGTCCTCGGTGGCCAACGAGGGCACCATGTCGACCCGGACCCGCCGGGGTGTCGGCCGCCCCTGGCAGAGCTTCACCACGACGCTCTCGGTGGCGGTCACGCCGAACCCGGCTCCCGTGACGGCCGTGCGCCCCGCTGCCGTCAACTCGCCGTGCCGGCCGAGGACCGCCGACACCGAGGCCAGATCGTTGGCGAGGTCGAGGTAGTGGCCGGTCGGGAGGCACGCGTCCAGCAGGGGCAGGGCCGTCTCGATGAACGGTCCGACGGTGTTGACCACCACGGCCGGCCGTTCCCGGCGGATCGCGGCCACGGTCTCGCGGACCGAACCGGCCACCATCGTCGGCAGCCCGCCGGCGGCGGCCTTGAGCCGTTCGGCGTCCCGGCCGACCAGCACCGGCTCGATGTTCCGTCGGCGCAGTTCGGCCGCGATAGCGCGCCCGCTGCGGCCGGTGCCGCCGAGGATCCACACGTCGGTCATGGCACAGCTCCGCCCTGGTGCGGCATCCGCCCCAGTGACGACACGCCGTGTCATCACCATACCGGCGACGACACGCGATGTCATCACGGCTACACTCGGATCATGGCAAGGTGGCGACCGGATGCCCGCGAGCGGCTGCGGCAGGCGGCGCTCGAACTCTTCGCCGAGCAGGGCTTCGCCGCGACCACGGTGCCGGCGATCACCGCGCGGGCCGGCCTGACGACGCGCACGTTCTTCCGGCACTTCGCCGACAAGCGCGAGGTGCTCTTCGCGGACGAGGCCGAGATCGGCGCCTTCGCCAAGCAGATCATGGCCACGGCGCCCGCCGACGAACCGCTGGCGTTCATCGTCGCGGGCCTGCGCACGCTCGCCGAGACGTACTTCGAAGGCCGCAAGGACGACCTGCGGCAGCGGCGCGCCATCGTGGCGTCCGACCCGGGGCTGCGCGAACGCGACCAGCACAAGCGCGCGATGCTGGCCCAGGTGATGCGGGACGGCTTCCGCGCCGGCGGCCTCGACCCGCTGCGGGCCGACCTGCTCGCCGAGACGGCGGGAACCCTGATGTACGTGTCCGTCGCCGCATGGCTCGACACCGACGACGGTCGCCGGCTCGCCGACATCATCGACACCGCACTAGCGACCTTGCGGACCGAGATGGAAGGGCTGCCCACCTCGAACGGTCAGGTCGCCCCGGAAGGGTGAGTCCGGCACGAGCGGGTCCGACCCTGTCCGGATGCCGCCCGTCGGGTCCGGGCGTCGCCGCGACCGTACGTCAGGCCGCAGCGACGCCGACGTCCACGGCTATCCCTTGACGGTGACCTGGTGCTCCGCACAGGCAGCGATCAACCTGGGGACTGCGGCGGCGAGGTTGACCTGCCGCAACTTCACCGTCTCCGGCGCATCGCGCGGATCCTGCGCCCGTTGCGCCCGCTGCACCGTGCCCACCGCGAAGACCCCCGCGGACCGCAGATCCTCGTGCGCGGAACGCTGGAACAACTCCCCCACCCGCCGCACCTCGTCATCAGGGGTGACCTCGCCCTGCGCGGCCCGCACCACGAACCCGGCCGACCGGCAGGCCGTCACCCCCGGATCCTCATCCTCCCGGTCAGCGAGCTGCCGGTACGCCACCGCACCACCGCCACCCAGGGCGAGCACCACGAGGGCCACCACCGACGGGATGACCCACCGACGTCGTCGCCGTGGCACCTCGACGGCGGACCCGGCCCCGGAGTGGTCGTCAGTCACCCGAACGTCCTTTCTCGACTGTCCCAGCACAGGGGCGGAAAACTACCACCTCGACTCGCCCCACTCCCCGACCGAGCCGAGTCGGCGCGGTAGCCGCCGCGCTCGGCGCGGTAGCCGGCGGTGACCGACGTCCGGTCGGATTGCGGCCGTCGACCGCCCACGGGACCGTCTGCGGATTAACCACCTGCGCAGTCGTCGGTGCCGGTGGTCGAGGGGGTTCAGGCGGTCCACGGGGTGGTAGGGGCTGGCGTGATGCCGTAGTCGGCGAGCCAGCCGAGCAGGTCCTCGCGGTGGGCATGGACGAGTGAGCCACCGGTGAACCGGAGGTCGTCGGTGACCTCGGCGACGATCTGCGGGGGTGGGAGGAACGAGCGTGCCGCCGCGTCGGAGGTGAACTCGGCCTCCGCCAGGATCAGACCGTGCAGGGGCGGATCGAAGATGTCGATGCCCAGCGGCGGGACGCTCAGACGGGTCTTGGACAGCGTCGCGGCGGGCAGGCGGGCGAGCAGTTCGTACTCGGCCGGGGACAGGTAGACGTTCGTGATGAGTCCCTGGATGTGGCCCGGCCGCGCGGCGGGCACCTTCTGGGTGAGCTTGCACTCGCGGGATCCGTCGGCGGGGCTTTCGGCACGCCTGAGGCGCAGCCGGGTGCCTGTCAGGTACCGGTCGGTGATGCGACGGCTGGCGGTGACCGATGCCGGCAGCGGCGGTCCGGCCAGCAGGAACCGCCGCTCCCGCTCGATGCGCGCGTACCTCCCCTCGCGGACCGGCTCGGCTGTCATCGGGCCCCATTCCAGCACCGTGCGGTGATCATGGCGAGCATGAGGGTCCGGCAGGCGCGGAGTAGCTGCGGCCGGAGCACGAGCCGGTCCGGCGCACGCGTGGGTGACGCGTACACCGGACGTGGGACGGCTCTACTGCCAGGGGCCGCTGCGGCAGATGAACTGGGTGGTGCCGCTGTACTGGGTGGTGCCGCCGTCGACGTAGCTGTAGCTGGCCCGCACGGGGTGGCCGAGGTTGCTGGCCGGGCAGGCGGCGAAGAGGGTCGACCCGGCGGTCGTGAAGGTGCCGACACTGCCGGAGTACCAGGTGATGCTCCAGGTCGTCGTGCCGGTGCTGCTGCCGTCGCAGTAGAACTGCGAAGCGCCGGACTCGCAGAAGGGCGCCGGTGCGGCGGCGAGGGCCGGCGTGGCCCCGGCGGCCACGAGGCCCAGGGCGGCAAGCGCGGATGTAGCCAGGGCCGTGACGGTGGTACGCATGGAACTCCTCCCAACGTAGCCGGGTAACGACTGAGCGCGACGTCAGCCTAACTGTTGCATCGACGTACCCGAATTAGCTGTTCGGTCGGTCAGGCACCCGTCGTAGCCAGCGGTCGTGGTGCACCGCCTCGGCGAGGGGCCGGCGTCGCCGCCACCCGCGCCGTTCCAGGTCGGGCACGGCCGCCAGGTGGGTGACCGGCCCGACGCAGAGCCAGGCCACCGGCCGGATGCCGGCCGGCACGCCCAGCAGTTCGGCGAGGAACGACTCCCGGTAGAAGGACACCCACCCGACGCCCAGCCCCTCGGCGGTGGCGGCGAGCCAGAGGTTCTGGATGGCCAGGCAGACGGAGTAGAGGCCCGCGTCGGCGATGGCGTGCCGCCCGAGCACCGCCGGGCCCCCGCGCCGCGGGTCGTACGTGACGACGACCGACAGCGTCGACTCCAGCACCCCGTCGATCTTGATGCGCGCGAACCGGTCGGCCGCGGCACCGTCCAGGGTGGCGGCGAACGTCGCCCGCTCGGCCTGCACGTGCCGGTGGAACCGGCGGCGGACGGCAGGGTCCCGGACCAGGACGAAATCCCACGGCTGCGAGTAGCCGACGCTGGGCGCGGCGTGCGCGGCGTCGAGAATCCGGTGCAGGGTGCCGGCCGGCACCGGCTCCCCGGTGAACTCGGCCCGGACGTCCCGGCGGCGGTGGATGGCGTCGTAGAGTTCCACAGGCAGGCTCCCGCTGCGCTCGGCCCACCCCGGACGGGTGGGCGGTCGACGCGAGGCCGGTCTTCGGACTCCCGGATCAACGCCGACCCGTCCGCCTTCCCAGCCGTACGGCCAGTGGCTGCGCTCCTCGCGCCTGGACGGTCGCTCCCCGGTCACCGCGGCGGGCCCGTGCCGGATTCACACCGGCTTCCCGATTCTCCCCGCACCACGCGGGGCACCTCGCACGTTCGTGCCGCCGCCGATGCTACCGGTGGATCACGTACCTCGTGCCCGAGGTGGTCGCCGGATACGGCCCGGCAGCCGGGTGACGGTGGGCCGCTGACGCCGGCCTCGGCGTTCACCGGCTGGCGGTCGTCCGGCGACGGTTCCCGGTCGGGTAGTGCCTGCGCAGGTCGGAGGTCGTCATCCGGTCGAGCGTCCGGTCGGGGAGGATACGGGAGGCCCGGATGAGGAAGGCAGCCGTCGCGCCGATGGTGTAGCGGGTGCGGGGCCTGCGGTCGGTCACCGCCGCGGCGATCCGTTTCGCGGCGACGGTGGAGGTCACCCCGGCCCTGGTGAACGCCGCCACGTGGGAGGGTATCGCCTGCATCAGGGCGCCGTAGCGTTCGTTCTGCTCGGGGGTCATCGTGTCGTCGAGGCGACCGAGGGCGGCGAGGCCGACGCGGGACATCTCGGTCTGGACGCCGCCCGGCTCGACCACCACCACCTGCACGCCGTGGGGGGCCAGTTCGTTGCGCAACGCGTCGCTCATCGCCTCCATCGCGAACTTGCTGGCGGCGTACGGCCCGTAGCCGGCCATGGAGATCCTGCCGTTGAGGGAGCTGATGTTGACGACGCGTCCCCTGCCGCGCAGCAGGGCGGGAAGCAGGGCCTGGGTGACGGCGACGTGGCCGAAGAGGTTCACCTCGAAGATGCGCCGCCATTCGTGCAGCGGCATCACCTCGACCGGGCCGGCGCCGGGGACGCCGGCGTTGTTGACCAGCGCCCGCAGCGGCAGCGGGTCCCGCCCGACCCGGGCGGCGAGCGCGGCGACGTGGTCGGGGTCGGTGATGTCGAGGATCACCGGCTCGATGCGGTCGGCCCGCAGGGCCGTGGCGTCGCTGTCGCGTCGTACGCCGGCGAGGACGTGGAAGCCGCGGCGGGCCAGTTCCCGCGCGGTGGCCGCACCCATGCCGGTCGAGGCGCCGGTCACGACCACGAGTTCCCGAGTTTCAGTTGACGTTGTCATCTCTCTAGTCTGCGCCATTGAGATGACAACGTCAACCGAAGGAAGTGACCTGGTCGTCACCAGCGGACTAGCATCGTCCGCGTGACCAGCCGCGCCGAATCAGCCGCCGCCACCCGCCGCGCGCTGCTCGAATCGGCCGCTGAGCTGCTCGATTCCGGTGGCCTCGACGCGGTGACGCTGCGCGCGGTGGGAGCACGCGCGGGAGTGACCCGCGGAGCGCCCTACCGGCACTTCCCCGACAAGGAGAGCCTGCTGATCGCCGTCGGGACCCGGGCGTGGGACACGCTCGGCGACCGCATGCAGGCCCTCCGCGCCGACCCGGGCCTGTCCGCCGCCGAGAAGATCCGCGGCGGTCTCCTCGCGCTCATCGACGTCGGCCGCGTTCAGCCACACCTCTACCAGCTCATGTTCAGCAACCCGCCCGGCGATCCCACCGCACTCGCCCGGGCCGCCCAGCGGAGCCAGACCGAGTTCCTGGCCGTCGTCGCCGAACTGGTGGGCGAGCAGGACGCCCGCCGGTACGCGGCCCTGCTCATCAGCAGCGCGAACGGGATCGCCGGTCTGGAGGCCAGTGGCCAGCTGGCCGACCCGAAGTGGGGAGGCGTCTGCGCCGAAGACCTCACCGACACCCTCGTCGACATGGTCGCCGCCACGAGCCGGCACACCTGACCGGCGGGCGGCGGACTCGACGGCCCGGGACACCGGCTGCACGATCGCGTCGGCGTGGCCGGGAAGCGTCGGCAGGGCGGGCCAGACGAGCAGGTGAGTGGTCAGTGCCGGGCCAGCCGGCACCAGCAGCGCCGGCCCGGCCAGGGGCAGCCGGCGTCGGCGCCGCGGGTGGAGGGCAACCGGTCAGGGCTGGAGGTTCTCCAGGTCGGCGAGCAGCTTCGGGTGGGTCGGCGTCCAGCCGAGGGTCGCCCGGGTGTGTGCGCTCGACGACGGCTGGTCGGCGGCGAAGATCTCGCCGAGTGGGCCGAACGTCTCCTCGGGCACCTGCCGCACCGGCAGGCCGAGTCGCCGCCCGATGACCTCGGCGATGTCCCGCACCGCGTCGCCCTCGTCGTCCACCGCGTGCCAGGCGGTGCCTGCCGGTGCGTTCTCCAGGGCGAGCCGGAACAGCACGGCAGCGTCGACCGCGTGCACGGCCGGCCAGCGCTGGGTGCCGTCGCCCGGGTAGCCGGAGACGCCGGACTGCCGGGCAATCTGGGTGAGCAGCCCGGCGAAGCCGCCCTCGCCGTGGTTGTGCACCGTGCGGGGCAGCCGGACCGACGAGCTGCGGACACCCCGAGCAGCCAACGCCAAGATCGAATTTACGGTACGCCCGCGGCCCCCGACCGGGCCCTCGAGCGGCAGCGGGTCGCCCTCGGTCGAGAGCCGGCCGGCCACCCAGGGCGTGCCGGAAACCGTCACGAGCGGACGGTCACTGCCGATCAGCTCCTCGCCCAGAGCGATGAGCGCCGCGGTTTCCTCGGCGACCGCCGCGGCCACCGACTCGGGACTGCTGAAGTCATTGCCGAAGGCGAGGTGGATCACGCCGTCGGAGCGGGCCGCGCCGGCTCGCACGACGTCGAGGTCGGCCAGGCCGCCCCGGATCGTCTCGGCGCCGGCCGCCTCAGCGGCCTTGGTTGAGGTGTCGGAGCGGGTGAGCGCGAGCACCCGGTGCCCGTGTTCGAGCAGCTCGGCGACGACCATGATGGACGACATGGCACGTTGGGAACCGGGAGCACGCGAGCGGCTGATCGTCGCCGCCGTCGACCTGTTCGCCGAGCAGGGCTACGACGCCACCACGGTCGCGCAGATCGCCGAGCGGGCCGGCGTCACCAAGAGCACGTTCTTCCGGCACTTCCCCGACAAGCGCGAGCTGCTGGCGGCCGGGCAGGAGACGCTCAGCCGGCTGCTCGCCGAGGGCATCACCGAGGCGCCGGCCGGGGCCACCCCGCTCGAGGCGGTCGCGGCCGGCCTGCAGCGGGCGTCCGACGCGATGGGCCCGCTCAACCGCGAGATCGGACCCCGACTCAAGGCAGCCGTCGCGGCGAGCACCGAGCTACAGGAGCGCGACGCCCTCAAGAGCGTGAGCATGGCCGCCGCGATGACCGCCGCCCTGACCGCCCGCGGTGTCCCCGACGCGGCCGCCGCGCTGGCCGGGGAGCTGGGCTTGCTCGCGTTCAAGCGGGGCTACGCCGAGTGGGCCGACACCGACGCCGACCACGGGCTGGCCCGCTACACGCTGGCCGCCCTGAGCGAGCTGCGAGCGGCGACCGCGACACTCGGCTGAGCCGGCGCGCGGATCTCGGGCCGGTCGCCGGCTCTGCGCGTCAGGCCCTGCGGCGAGAACGCGGACTGGATCCGGCCACCCAGCCCGGGTGGATGACCCGCTCCGGATGCCCGGCTTCGCCGGCACGCCGTAACCCGACGACCCGCCCAACCTGCGGTTGCGCCGCCGCCGGGCGCAACCCTTTCCTACCGACCAGGTAGGGTTCCAGGTCCCTGGGTGGGCATCCTTGGAGGCGGACGGTGAGTGGAACACCTGCGTCGAAGCAGTCGGCAGCACTGCGAAAGCTCGGCTTCCTGACCATCGGCCTGTTCGACGAGGCCGACCCCCGCACCGGCCACGAGGCGACACTCCGGCTCATCGAGTTGGGCGAGCAACTCGGCTTCGACAGCACCTGGGTACGCCACCGCCACCTCCAGTACGGCATATCCTCACCGATCGCCGTCCTGGCGGCGGCCTCACAGCGGACCCGGCACATCGAGCTCGGCACCGCGGTCATCCCGCTCGGCTGGGAGAACCCGCTGCGGCTGGCCGAGGACCTGGCCACGGTCGACATCCTCTCCGGCGAGCGCCTGAACCCCGGGGTGAGCGTCGGCCCACCGATGCACTACGACCGGGTCCGCCGGTCGCTCTACCCGGACACCGCCGACGCGGAGGACTTCAGCTACACCCGGGTACGACGGCTGCTCGACCTCGTTCGCGGTGAGCCGGCCAGCGACGTCGAGGGCTTCGAGGGTTTCGAACAGTTCTCCCGCCGGGTGCAACCGCACTCCCCCGGCCTGGCCGCCCGGATGTGGTACGGCGCGGGCAGCCTCCACTCCGCCCGCTGGGCCGGCGAGCAGGGCATGAACCTGCTCACCAGCAGCGTGGTCAAGGCCGAGGAGTCCACCGACTTCACCGAGATCCAGCTCTCGCACATCCGGACGTTCCGCGCCCACCACCCGGACGGCGAACGGGCTCGTGTCTCGCAGGGACTCGTCGTCATCCCCACCGACACCGCCACCCCGACCCAACGTGCCCGCTACGAGGAGTACGCCCGGCAACGCACGCCCCGAACGGCGTCACCCCAGGGTCCGGCCCGGATGATGTTCGCCCCCGATCTCGTCGGCCCGTCGGAGCTGATCGCCGAACGACTGCTCGACGATGTCGCGTTCCGCGAGGTCGACGAGGTTGCGTTCGCCCTGCCCTTCACCTTCACGCCGGCCGACTACGCGCAGATCCTCACCGACATGGCGACCCGGCTCGGCCCCGCGCTCGGGTGGCACCCCAGCCGCTGACGGGCGGGCCGGCCAGATTGAGCAGGGAGCCCACTGTCCGGCCTGCGTTGCAGGTCTCATTCTCCCCGCGCGGCTCACGGAACAGGGTGGACCGCCTCCGGTGAGCCGTGATCTGTGGTCGTGAGCGACACCGACTCGATCCATGTTCGGCCGGCCACGGCCCGGATCGGTCACGGCTCGATGGTGTACTCACAGACCGCCGCCGGGAAACCGCCCGCGCCGAAGCGCAGTTCGACGACGTGCCCGTGGTCGGTCTCGGTGACCGCTGGGATGATCGACTGACCGGCCCGGGCCGGTCGCAGGTACCAGCACCGGCTGGTGTCGGTCCGGCCGGGCGGCACCCCCGCGTCGGCCAGCGCGTTCTCGCCGCGCTCCAGGTAGCACGCGAAGAAGACGTGGTCGTTGAGATCCGTCTCGCGGTCGCTGAACGTGAAGCCGGCCGTCTCGGTTCCGCCGCTGCGTGGTCGTCGCGGCAGCTCCGGCAGGAGGGGCGGTTCGCCGCCGAAGCCCGGGGGTGGCTCGGTGCGCGGTGTGGGTCGTGCCCCGACCCCGGTGTCCAACCAGGTCCACCGGCTGGTCCACACCGCCACCACGGTGCCGTCGACGGCGCGGAGGGTCAGCTCGTCGTGCCCGCCGTACCAGCCACGCCGATCGGTGCCGAGGGTGACGGCCAGTTCGGCGTCGAGCGGCGTTCCGGGAAGCACCCGCACCGGCGGGGTGTACGCCTGCACGTACCGCACCACGGCGCGGACCTGGTGCCGTTCGAAGTAGGACCAGCGGTCGAGGCCGGCCATCTCCTGCCACCAGCCGGCTGAGACCTCGTCGAGGAGTTGCACCAGGTGGGTCGGTTTCAGGGTGCCGCGCTGGGTGATGGCCGGATAACGCGCCTCGGTGCCCGCCCGGTACAGCCTGGGCCCGACGGTCACGGCAGCTGTCCCTGGGCCTGCGCTCGCGCCGGCCGCCGCGGTTTGATGGTGGTGCTCACCGTGGGCGGACGGGTCCGACCCCCGCAGTGGTGTACCGCCATCGGACCCTCCGCCCGGCAGGCGCAGGGCAACACCCGGTTGAGGCTGGACCCGATGCAGAACTCCTCGAAGGCGGTCCGGTCGCCGGGGAGCAGCCGGGCCAGTAGTGCCATCACCGGGTCCACCGCCTTGATCCGGCCGTCGTCGTCGCGCACCTCCAGCCAGGCGTGGTCGAGGTCCATCATCCCGATCAGCCAACCCCGTCGGGCGTACGCCTCGTACCCCATGGCCTGGCACTCCCGTTCGAGATACAGGCTGGCGGAGACGCAGTTGACCACCCCGTTGGCGAGCGTGTCGTCCGGGTCGACCTGCCAACTGGACGGCAGCATCTGGAAACGCGGCCCGCCGTGCCGGATGCCGGCGAACAGCCGGGCCAACCGGGGGGAGACGATCCGGTCCGCCCGACCTGCGGTGACCAGGTCCAGTTCGACGGCGACGAGGTCGGGTGCGGCCGGGAGCCGCACCTCGTCGTCGGTGACGGTCACGGGTCCGGCGGCGCTGGTCCAGCCGGACGCCGCGCCACCGCCGCGCTCCGGAACCGGTCGGTGCAGCAGCCAGCCGGGGTCCGTGCCGCATCCGCCGTCCGGGCACCTCAGCGTCGCGGTCATCCGCCAGGGCCTCGGTTCCGTCCAGGTGGCGGCGGGCTTCAGGGAGAACCGGAACGCGAACTCCCAGCCGATCTCCGGGAGGCTGTTCCCGCTTCCCGAGTAGAGCCCCAGATTGATGAGGTCGTAGTGGCAGAATCGCCGCTCGTCGCCCTCGCCGGTGACCGGCAGCCCGGCCTCGACCAGCAACTCCAGTGTCTCGGCGGGACAACGCAGCAGTCCCAGCGCGCCGGCCCGGTCGACGGTGACCTCGCGGTGGGCCGGCGGGACGAGGGTGACCCGGCGCAGCGCGGCGAGCCACCGGTCGGTCTCCGCCGCGGTGACCGCGCTCACGGCAGCCACGCTCCGGGCTCGGTGGAGTCGTAGAGCACCTCGCCGGAGAGGGAGCCGTCCATGGCGGCCCGGAACATGGGCCGCCGTCGCGGTTTGCCGCTGGTGGTACGCGCCACTGTGGACGCGGGCACGCTGAGCACCCGGATGCGTACGCCGGGGCCGCCCTCCCGGCCGAGTATCCGCGCCACCTCCGCGGCCCACGGACCTGGCCGCTGCCGGATCAGCGCGTGCAGTTCCGGCGTGCGGCCGGCGGAGCCGGCCAGTACCACGACCCGTTCCGGGGAGAGGCCGTCGACGCCGGCGAGGCGGGCCTCCAGGTCCTCCGCGTAGAGGTTGCGTCCGCGTACCTTGAGGCTGTCGCCGGCCCGGCCGAGGACGAACAGTTGGCCGTCGTGGAGGAAGCCGTGGTCGCCGGTGCGCAGCCGGCCCCCGGCGAAGGCGGCGTCAGGTCCGTCGGGCCCGTGGTATCCGGCGGCCACCGACCGGCCGGTCAGTGCGATCTCCCCGACGACGTCGGGCGGCAGCGGTCCGCCCTCGTCGTCGACGACGGTCACCGCGACGCCGTCCCGGGCGTCGCCGCAGCCGATCAACCAGTCGTCGTCGGCCGACGGGTCCGTCCCGACCTCCTCGACGGCGATCACCTCGACCGGCTCGCCGGGGCGCAACTGTCCGGCGACCCGGAGCGCCACCGGTGGTGGCGCCAGGCGCAGGCCGGTCGCCGCGAGGGTGTTCTCGGCCAGCCCGTACGCGGGGAGGAAGGCCCGGGTGCGGAACCCGTGCGGGCCGAGCAGCGCCGCGAACGACTCCAGGGTGCGTCGGCTGACCCGTTCGGCGCCGACGATCGCGGCCCGCCAGTCGCTGAAGTCCATCCCGGCCAGCTCGTCGGGGTCGATCCGCCGGGCGGCGTAGGCGTAGCCGAAGGTGGGTGCGGCGGTCAGCGTCGCCCCCTGCTCGCCGAAGCAGGACAGCCAGCGTCGGGGCGAGCGGATGAACTGGTCCGGTCGCATGGCGAGGATGTCGCTCTGGTTGAGCACCGGAGCGAGGGTGCAGCCGATCAGCCCCATGTCGTGGTAGGTCGGCAGCCAGGTGGCGGTCACGTCGGCGGCGCCCATGTCGAGCCAGCGGCGGATCGCGGTGATGTTGGCCAGGAGGTTGTCGGCGCGGATCGCCACCGCCCGGGGGTGGCCGGACGATCCGGAGGTGAACTGGACCAGCGCCACCTCGTCCCCGGCCGGTGGCTGCGGATCGTCGGCGGCAGGCGTGACGGGACGGCCCGGCCGCCCGTCGCCCGACTGGTCCGCGCCCGGGGCGGTCAGCACGGTCACCGCCAGCCCGGCGGCGGCTGCGGCGCTGCGGGCGGTTCCGGCCAGCTGCGGGTCGACGACCATGGTGCGGGTGCCGGCGACCCGCATCAGGTGGGTCAGCTGCTTCGGGTACGCCCCGCCCGCGCCGAGCCCGGACGGTGGTGGCATCGGGTTGACCACCCCGCCGGCTGCCAGCACTCCGAAGAAGCCGGCCAGGAACGTCTCCGGTGCCGCCAGCAGGAGCGAGACCACCTCACCCCGGCGCAGTCCCGTGGCGCGCAGCAGTCCGGCCACGTTCCCGGCGGCGACGGCGAGCGAGGGAAAGTCGTGCCGGGTCCAACCGGCGTCGTCGGTGGCCACCCGTAGCCCGTGGCCGGTGCGCGGCTCGGTGAGCCAGCCGGTCAGGCTCATGGTGTCATCGTCCGGCTGCCTGGCTGACCAGCGTCACCACGTCGGCGACCGTGGTGACGTCCATCGCCTCGTCGTCGGAGATCGGTGGCAGGTCGAAGCGCCGCTCCAACGCGACCGCCAGTTCGATGAGCGCGAGCGAGTCGAAGTGCAGATCGTCGACGAGTCGTTGGCCGTCGGTGACGTCCCCGGCCGGGTGGGGTGCCATGCTGGCCACCAGTTGGCGGACCATCACCTCGATGGGCTCTGCCATCAGGCTCTCTCCTTCCTTCTCAGCTCAGGCTCCGGATCGGGTGTGGCACGCCGTGACGGTTCTCGTAGTCGACGACGGCCCGTTCCTCGGCGGTCCGCCACACCTCGGTGACCTGCGCGTCGACGTCGTCGAGGCCGGTGGCGCGCACCCGGCGCAGCAGCGCGTCCCGGGCGGTGTCCCACTGGTCACGCAGTTGCCGGCCGCGGGCCCGGACCACCATCGGCAGCGCCGACGGGTTGCGCCGCTCCGGTCCGACCAGCACGTGCACCACGTACGGGACGGCGTCGAGGACCTGGTCGCCGACGATCTGACGGCGGCCGTTGTCCACCGCGTGGCGCATCGCCCAGACGCCGAAGCCGACGTGCCGGGACTCGTCGCGGATCACGTTGCGGAGTCCCTGGGCCAGCACGGGTAGCTGCCCGCAGCGGCGGACCGCTTCGGCCACCGAGCGGAGCACGACCAACGCGAGCGCCCCCTCGGCCACCACGTGGTAGGTGGTCACTGCGGCGTACCAGGCGTCGAGGTCGTCCGGGTCGCGTCGCACCCGTTCGGTCTGTTCCAGCAGGTACGCGTCGAACAGTTCCACTGTGGCGTCGGAGGCGTCCGCCCGGCACCGTCGCGCGTACGCGTGGGGTGGCTCGGTGGATCCCTCCACCGCCTGGAGGTAGCCGAGGAAGAAGATGCTGTGGCGGCTCTCGTCCACGAGCTGGCTGGAGAGGTAGAACTGGGCGGCCTGGGTGGGGGCCGCGTACACCAGGGGGGTCAGCAGGCGGGCGACGGCGACCTCGCCGACGGCGAGTTCGACGAGGGCGGCCCTGAGTTCCTGGTGGAGGAAGGGTCGCAGCGCCTGCCATGCCGGTCGGTCGGCGGTCATCGGCAGGTCCTGGGTGGCCCAGTTCTGCCGCTCCCAGCGCAGGTACAGGCTCTCGGGAGTGGTCTCCCGGTCGTCGATGAGCTGTTCGTCGAGGACGGCCGTCACCGTGGGACTCCTTTCCCCGTGGCTGCCCTGCGTCACGGGGCCGCACCGGGGGCAGCGGGAAGTTGGATCGACCGGAGAAACGGCGTCGGCCAGCGGTTCGGGTGACATTGACCACGGTATTTGCCTGTTGCGGGCTCCTCCCCCGTTTGCCGCACACCCGCAAGTGGTGCGATCACCTAGAGAATCGGCGAGCGGATGCCGGGTGTCAAGGCAGGGTTTCGGGCAGGGCGGTGCGCGTGCCAGAGGTCTCGTCACTGCCCTGTGCACCGACGCCGACCGGGTCACAAGCCGCTGGTGGGCTGCCCGGACCGCGCGCCGGACCACCCGATCCACGCACCCGGCGAGGTGGGCGACCGTGCTGGGCCCGGTTTACCTGACGCTGGGTGGAGAACTGCGCTGGACAGCGGGTCTGGTGACCTTTAGCCGTGAATTTCGGTGTCCCTTCGCGCAATGGACGTGTGGTAGAAAGGCAGGAATTTGTCGCCGGCTGCACTGACTACGAGGTTTCGGAAGGGAACCCCGACATGGGGATACGGGCCGTGGCACGTGGAAGCCTCGTCGATCTGGTCCGCGACCAGGCCGACCGTGATGCGTCGAGCGTGGCGGTGGTCGACGAGGGCGGGGTGCTGACCTACGGCGACCTGGAGCGGGAGAGCAGCCGCCTCGCCCACGTCCTGGCGTCCCGTGGGCTCCGGCCGGGCGACCGGGTCGTCCTCCTGCTCCCCCGGTCCGCTGCGGCGATCTGCGCCATCTTCGCGGTCCTGAAATGCCGTGGCGTCTACGTTCCGCTGGACACCGCCAGTCCGCCGGCCCGGCTGCGGCCCCGGATCGCCGCGGCCGAGCCACGGTTCCTGATCGGGGACGCCACCACTCACCGCCTGCTCCGGCAGTGCTGGGACGGCCCGTCGGCCGTGACGGTCTGGCTCACCGACCCGCCACCGGACGCCCTTCGACCGCAGGACGTCGTGGCGGCTGAGGTCTGCGCCGCACCGGCCACGCCACCGGCCACCGAACCGGCCCCCACCGACCTCGCGTACCTGCTCTTCACCTCGGGTTCGACAGGAACGCCGAAGGGAGTGCCGATCACCCACCAGAGCGTGCTGAGTCTGGCGTCCTGGGCGCGGGAGCACTTCGGACTGACCAGCATGGACCGGCTCTCCTGCCACTCGGCGCTGTCGTTCGACTTCTCCGTGCTCGACATCTACTCGGCGGTGACGGCCGGCGCGTCGCTGCACATGGTCCCGGCGCACTACAACCTCGTACCTGATCTGCTGGCGCGGTTCATCCGTGAGTCGCGGCTGACCCAGTGGTCGTCCGTGCCGTCGGTCCTCATGGCGATGGCCAACCGTGGTGTGGTGCGGGACATGCCGGAGCTCCGCCGGTTGGTCTGGTGCGGGGACGTCTTTCCGGTCGACGGTCTGCGCCACTGGATGGCGAACCTGCCGCACGTCCGGTTCACCAACCTCTACGGGCCCACCGAGACCACCGTCGCGAGCAGCTACCACGACGTCGGGTCGATGCCGGCGCCGGGTGCCGGGGTGCCGATCGGCACCGCGCTGCCCGGCGAGCGCCTGGGGGTGTTCGACGAACACCGGCGGCCGGTGCCGGCCGGCGTGGTCGGTGACCTCCACATCGCCGGGGTCGGACTCAGCCCGGGGTACTGGCGGAGCCCGGCGGAGACGGCGGCGGTGTTCGGCACCGTCGAGGGTGACGACGCCACCCGCTGGTACCGCACCGGGGACCGGGCCAACATCGACGAGCAGGGTCTCGCCCACTTCCACGGTCGCGGTGACCGGCAGATCAAGTCCCGCGGCTACCGGGTCGAACTGGACGAGATCACCCGGGTGGCGCGGGGGCTGCCGGAGTTCGCCGACGTGGCGGTCGTGGCGGTGGACTCCCCCGAGGCCGCCGGACGCGAGATCGGCCTCGCCTACGTGGCGGCCGGCGACCGTCCGCCGGACCACGCGACGGTACGGTCCGAGCTGGCCCGGACGTTGCCCCCGTACATGTTGCCGACGCGATGGCTCGCGGTGGACGCGATCGACACGAACAGCAACGGCAAGATCGACTATCCGGCGCTGACCCGACGGTTCCTCGACCGTGCCGATGCGGCCCCGCCCAGGACGGAGACCTAGATGTCAGCCACCACCTGGCCGGCGCCGTTCGAGGCGATCCTGCGCCGTTACCTGGCGGCGGTCTCCACGGACGAGGACGTCCCGGCGGAGCCGCTCGTCGACCTGGGCCTGGACTCGTTGCGGGCGACGGCGCTCCTGACGGAGTTGGAGAAGGAGTTCGGTGTCGACTTCGGCGACGAGGTGCTCGACCCAGCGTTGTTCTCCAGTGCCGGCCACATGTGGACCGTGGTCCAGGGTCTGATGGGCGATTCCTCCTCGCGCGCCCCGCAGTGATCCGGTCGCGGTAGCCGGCTCCGGTGCGGTCGGCCCCGTCCGGTCGCGCGCCGGACCGCCGGGCGGTCCTTCACCGCGCCGCGCTCGTCCCTCGTCAGCGCGGCCGACCCTCGATGATCGAGAGCCGGCCTCCCCTCGGGCCGCCCCGGTCGGTGACGATCAGACAGGGGCGATCGCGAGGTCGGTGACCTGGCCGTCCGTGATGCCGAACTCGAACGAGAAGGACAGCGGGCCGCCGGGGAAGTCGCCGTCCCCGGAGGCCACCAGCCGCTCGTCCGCGAACGAGGTCGGGGTGAGCACGATCCTGGGGGTGATCAGGTGTCCCTGGATCCACTCGCGGATCTCGGTCCCGCCGGTCCAGGTCTTCCCGTCGTCGCGCACGGTGGCCCCGTCGCCGAAGACCGCGGCCAGCGCGTTCGCGTCGTGCGAGTTGGTGGCGGCGATGAAGTTCTCGACGACGGTGGGCAGCGTGATGTCATTCATTTCCACTCTCCGGTTCTAGGGTGCGAGGGCGCGCCGACAGCGCTGTGGCGACAGGCTCAGAAGTCCGCGCTGCGGGAGAGCTTCTCGTTCGCGCGCAGCTCCGCGAGTGCGTTCTCGTGCATCGCGACGACGGCGTCGTAGCCGGAGTTGCCGAGCACGATCCGGTGCGGTGCAACGGGTGCGTTCATCGCGCTGATCACGGCCTGCACGCCACGAACAGGGTCACCCGCCTGCTTGCCGTCGGCGTCCACGAACGCCGCCTTGACCGCCTCGACCATCGGCACGTAGGCGTCGACGGTCTCGGTGACGGGCTCGTGCTGGAAGTAGGAGAAGGCACTGGTACGGAAGGCTCCCGGCGCTACGGCGAGCACCCGCACCCCGAACGGCTCGACCTCCTGGCGCAGCGTCGCGGTGAGGCCTTCGATCGCGAACTTCGCCGCCGCGTAGTAACCGAACCCCTGTGCGCCGAC
This sequence comes from Micromonospora sp. S-DT3-3-22, assembly GCF_015354745.1. Lineage (NCBI taxonomy): Bacteria > Bacillati > Actinomycetota > Actinomycetes > Micromonosporales > Micromonosporaceae > Micromonospora > Micromonospora sp. S-DT3-3-22. The sequence goes on along the minus strand of NZ_JACGMO010000012.1, from coordinate 4,034 downwards.
GAGGCCGGCCACCGACGACATGTTGACGATCCAGCCGTCGCCGCGGGCCCGCATACCCGGCAGGACCGCGCGGATCACCTCGACGACGGCGAACAGGTTGAGGTCGAACGTGCGGCGGATCGTCTCGTCGGGAGCCCCCTCGATCGAGCCGTACCAGCCACGGCCCGCGCTGTTGACGAGCACGTCGATGCCGCCGAACCGTTCCTCTGCCGCCGCGACCGCCGTCCGCACCTGGTCGGAGTCGGTGACGTCGAGCTGGAGAACCAGCACCCGGTCACCGTGCGGTTCGGCCCACTCCCGCAGCTCAGCAGGCCGACGTGCGGTCAACGCCACCTGGTCCCCCTGTGCCAGTGCAGCCTCGGCGTAGACCAGACCGAACCCTCCGGGCGTCCCACCGGTGATGAACCAGGTCCGCATGGACTTCTCCTCTCGCTATAGAACGCAATGTAGCGCTATATGGGCTACCATAGCAAGCGTGACCAACGCACGGGATCGTCTCCTGCTCGCCGCGGCGGAGATGCTGGAGAGCGGCGCCACGGTGTCCACGAGGGCGGTGTGTGACCGCGCCGGGGTGCAGGCCCCGACGCTCTACCACCACTTCGGCAGCAAGCAGGGCCTGATCGACGCCGTGGCCAACCACGGTTTCACCCAGTACACGGCGGTCGAGAACTCGGGCGACCCGCTGGACGACCTCCGCACGGGCTGGGACCGGCACGTGCAGTTCGGGTTGGCGCACCCGTCGTTCTACGGGTTGCTCTACGGGCGCGCCGAGCCGGGAAGAGCCTGCGCCGTCACCGCTCCCGCGCACGCCGCGTTGCGTGAACGGTTCACCGCCGCAGCCACCCGGGGCATGCTCAAGGTGCCGGCGGACGACGCCGCCGAACAGGTCTTCGCCGCCAACGTCGGCATCACGCTCACCCTGATCAGCCAGACGGAGCCGGACCTCGGGCTGTCCGGACGCGTCCGTGAGGCGGCGCTGGCCGGAGTCCTGCACACACCCTCCGCCGACGCCCCCGCGACCCGCGCGAGCGCCGCGTTGACGTTGCGGGCACTGGTCGACGACGACCCGGGCGACCTCACCCCCGGCGAACGCGGACTGCTCGACGAACTGCTGGAGCGCCTGGCCCGCTGACGTGCCGCTGGCCTCGTGTCACGGGCTGTCCGGCGTGTGGGACCGTCCAACGCCGCCCCCGGCGGGTCGGCGCGGCGGGGACGTGCCTCAGCGCAGCGGCTGGGCGCCGATGACGGACAGCATCTGGAGTTTCTCGTAGCTTTCGCTGCCGGGAACGGCGGTGTAGACCATCAGCGAGTGGGCCCGGTCCGGGTCGACCAACCGCTGGCAGTTCAACTCCAGCGCGCCGACCTCGGGGTGGACGAAGTGCTTGACCTCGTGCGGGCGTACCCCGATCTCGTGGTCGTCCCACACCCGCCGGAACTCCTCGCTGGCGGCCAGCAGCAGCCCGGCCAGGTACGCCGCCCGCGACTCCGGGCCCCGGAGGGTGACCAGCTGACGCAGCCCGGAGACGTACATGCGGGTCAGGAAGGCGTGCTCGGTGGGCGCGTAGAAGCGACGGACGGCAGGGTCGGTGAACCACCGGTAGCCCGCGCTGCGGGCCGGCCCGGTGTAGCGGGTGGTGTCCCCGGTGAGCGCGACGCCCATGGCGGACTGCCGCAGGGTCTCGCCGAGTTCGGTGACGATCTCGGCGGGGGTGTCGTCCAGCCGGTCCAGCACCCGCAGCAGACCGGGACTGATGTGGTCGTTGGAGGCACCCCTGGGGGGCGGTTGGTGGCCGGCGAGGCGGAACAGGTGGTCGCGCTCGTCGATCGACATGTGCAGGCCCTGGGCGATCGAGGCGAGCATCCGCTGCGACGGTTGCGGGCCGCGTTCCCGCTCCAGCCGGGAGTAGTAGTCGGTCGACATGTGGCACAACCCGGCGACCTCCTCACGGCGTAGCCCGTTCGTCCGGCGGCGCTGCCCACGGGGCAGTCCGACGTCCTCCGGTTGCAGTGCCTCACGCCGGTTACGGAGGAACTCCGCCAGCCCACTGCGATCGATCACGACGCCTCCCTCCGGTACCGCCTTGTTTCTACCGGCCACGGCAGGGACGTAGCCACGCCCCGCCGATCCCCCCTTCCCGGCCGCGGGCCCGCCGAGGGTGGGATCGGTAGGCCGTGGTTACCGCCCCGCATCCGACCGATGATCGATGGCGTAACCCGATGACCGGACCACCGACAGCGAAAGCAGAGCCGATGCCACGTACACCTGTCGACATCAGCGTCCCCGACCTGACCGGAAAGCTGGCCGTGATCACCGGCGCGAGCGACGGGATGGGCCTGGGCATGGCCGCCCGGCTGGCCGGAGCCGGCGCAGAGGTGATCCTGCCCGTCCGCAACCCGGGCAAGGGCGAGGCCGCGATCGCCACCATCCGGCGGGCCCACCCGGACGCGAAGGTCTCGCTACGCCGCCTGGACCTGTCCTCGCTGGAGTCGGTCGCCACGCTGGGCGAGACCCTGGGTGCGGAGGGCCGCCCGATCCACCTCCTGATCAACAACGCCGGTGTGATGCAGCCGCCGACCCGGCAGACCACGGCCGACGGGTACGAGGTGCAGTTCGGCACCAACCACCTCGGCCACTTCGCCCTGGTCGCCCGGCTCCTCCCCCTGCTGAGCGCCGGCCGGGCCCGGGTCACCTCCCAGGTCAGCGTCGCCGCCCGCAGTGGTCGCATCAACTGGGACGACCTCAACTGGGAACGCTCGTACCACGGCATGCGCGCCTACCGCCAGTCGAAGATCGCGTTCGGGCTGTTCGGTCTGGAGCTGGACCGGCGTAGCAGGGCCCACCGGTGGGGCATCACCAGCAACCTCTCCCATCCCGGGGTGGCCCCCACCAGCCTCCTGGCCGCCCGCCCCGAACTCGGCCGCAGCCGGGACACTCCCGCCGTCCGCCTGATCCGGGCCATGTCCGCCCGCGGCATCCTGGTCGGCACCGTCCAGACCGCGGCCCTGTCCGCGCTGATGGCCGCGACCGACCCCGACGCCCGTCCCGCCGTCCTCTACGGACCCGGCGGGCCCGGCAACCTCGGCGGCCCACCCGCCGAGCAGCGGATGTACCCGACACTGCGCGACACCGGGGAGGCCCAGCGCGTCTGGCAGGTCTCCGAACGGCTGACCGGCGTCGCGTTCGTCGCGGCCTGACACCGGCCGGAACCGGAACGCCGCCCGTCGTCCGGCGGCCGGTTCTGGTTCTGGTTCTGGTTCTGGTTCTGGACGACCATGGGTCGGTTCCGTGGGTCGGCCGTCGTTGCCGTGGCCGCGCCGGCCTTCCGATACCCGGTGCACGAGCGCTGCGCTCTCTCGCGCAGTTCACCCTGATGAGCCGGATGCGGGCCGACCTCCAGGTGGTGTTCCCCACGACGCCGAGCTGGAGGAATTCGGCTACACCCGGGGCTGCATCACCGACGTCCACTATCGCGGCGGCGGGGCGAGCAGCAGCTGCGGTACTGGTTCGACGTGGCCGGGGCCAGCCGCCGGCTGGACATCCCCGACGCCCACTGCGGACCCGCTGGCTTCGGCCGGGGAGGGCGAAGCCACACCATCAGTTTCGACACCGCACCCGCCCCCGCGGCGGTCTGCCCCCAACACCCCCGGCTACCGGTCGGCGAGTTCGATGGAGAGCACAGGGCGGGTTGTTCGTCACCACACATCCGCCAGCCGCCGCACATAGCGCCCATGCAAAATGGCCGACCACGTGCCGCAGGCACCACACCGTGCCCACACCGTCTGTGTCGCTGCGTTGATCCTGACTTAGCTGCCATCCGGATCTGCCGCCGACCGCGTGCCACGGGCGGTGACTACTCCCGAGGCCACCCGGCGTCCGGACGTAGCCGAGATGGCGGAGGCGTTCGAATGGTGAGTTACCGCAGTGCTGCGGCGAGGTCGGCGGCGTTGTCGAACGCGGGTGCTGCCCTTTCGGATTCGTCTTCCGTGAGCGTGACGGACTTGGCGCGGGTCAGCATCTCGGCCGCAGTCTTTGG
>NZ_JACGMO010000129.1:0-22523 GCF_015354745.1 Micromonospora sp. S-DT3-3-22 | reverse complement strand
GCCCGACCCGCCCGCGAGGTCGACGGCAGCGCACCCACCTCGTGGATGCGCAGCGCGGGCAGGTCTTCGGACTCGTGGGCGTGACCCGGACACCCCGGATCCCCTACTGGCCGTCGCTTCCCAGGCCGTGCGGCCCAGTGCTGATGACGGCGGTCGTTCCCACTCACCGCTGCGGGGCAGTCCCGGATTCCCACCGGGTTCCCTCTTACGACGCCCAGGCGTGACGAACGTCCGGGCGAACCAGCGCCAGCAACAGCCTATCCGCGACCGGTCAGTCCACCAGCCGCTCCGGGGCCTGATGTGACCCACCTCCCTGACCGCCCGCCTCGGCGGTGGCGGACGGACCCGGGTCCGGTCGCACCGCACCCCGCCCTCGGCGGCGCGGGTGCGGCCAAAGGTGACGGGTGCGCCGAACGCGGCCCGCCGGGCGGCCCGCCGCAGTCCGGCCAGCACCGCCGGGCCGGCCAGCACGACCGCCACCGCCGTCGTGATCGCCCGCCCGGTGTCCCAGCCGAACGTCGAGGTGACGGCCGTGGACGGCGACCTCCTGAGGGCGGGTCGACCATCGGCGACAGCACGACATCCGGTGCTGCGTGCGACCGCACCGCCCCTGCCGAGTTCTTGCGACTCAGCAGAAGGAGACTCCGGTGCAAGCGTCACCAGCGCAAGGGCCCCATCGGTCATCCTCCGGTGCCGCGACTGCGGGCATCATCGAGGAACCAGCCGAGCGGGCCGGGTAGACGCCCTGAACAAACTGCTCAGCGACATCCGGCAGATCCTCGACGCCACGCAGAGCTGCTGCGCGGCCCGGCGTGACGCCGACAGACGGATCAGGGACCTGACAGACACCCAACGGACCTGACAACCGTCGACCGTTTCCGGACCGACACCGCGCCACGCACTCCGATGATCTCCCGAGCCGCTCGATCTTGCCGGCGGACCGGAGAGGCCGGTCTACTCGACGCGCTGTTCCGGGCGGATCCCGCAGGTCCGCCCGGAACAGTCCGATCAGCTCCCGCGGACCTCGGCTGCAGCGGCGACGAGGTGTCGGAGGGACGCCTCGACCTCGGGATAAGTGCGGGTCTTCAGGCCGCAGTCCGGGTTGACCCACAGCCGTCGGGCGGGCACGGCCGCAACGGCCCGACGGAGCGCGTCGACCACCTCGTGGTGGGGTGGGATGCGGGGCGAGTGGATGTCCCACACCCCGGGGCCGACGCCCCGGCGGTAGCCGATCGCGGCAAGGTCGTCGAGGATCTCCATCTTCGAACGCGACGCCTCGATGCTGGTGACGTCGGCGTCGAGCGCGTCGATGGCGGTGATCACCTCACCGAACTCGCTGTAGCACAGGTGGGTGTGGATCTGGGTGTCGTCCGCGACGCCGCCGGTGGCGAGGCGGAACGCGCCGACCGCCCAGTCCAGGTACGCCTTCTGGTCGGCCCGACGCAGCGGCAGGGTCTCCCGCAGGGCAGGCTCGTCGACCTGGATGATCCGGATGCCGGCGGCCTCCAGATCGCGGCACTCGTCGCGCAGCGCGAGTGCCACCTGGTCGGCGGTGTCGGCCAGGGGCTGGTCGGTGCGGACGAACGACCAGGCCAGGATGGTGACCGGGCCGGTGAGCATGCCCTTGACCGGACGGTCGGTCAGCGACTGGGCGTAGGTGGACCACGCGACGGTCATCGGTGCCCGGCGGGCCACGTCGCCGTGGATGATCGGCGGGCGGACGCAACGGGACCCGTAGGACTGCACCCAGCCGTGCGTGGTGGCGGCGAAACCGTCGAGTTGTTCGCCGAAGTACTGGACCATGTCGTTGCGTTCCGGCTCACCGTGCACCAGCACGTCCAGGCCCAGCCGTTCCTGCAACCGGATGACCTGCTCCACCTCGGCGCGTATCCGCTGCGTGTAGCCGGCGTCGTCGAGAGTGCCGGCGCGGTGCGCGGCGCGGGCCCGGCGCAGCTCGGCGGTCTGCGGGAACGAACCGATCGTGGTGGTCGGCAGGTCCGGTAGCGCCAGCCGTTCCTGCTGGCGGGCGGCCCGCCCGGCGTAGTCGCCACGGTGCCGGTCGGCAGGGCGCAACGCCGCCAACCGGCCGCGCACGTCGTCGTGCCGCCACGCCGGCGGGGTGGGCGGCAGCGGGGCGGGCAGGCTGGTGGTGCCGTCGCGTAGCGCCCGCCCGAGCAGGACCACCTCGTCGACCTTCTGCCGGGCGAACGCGAGCCGCGCGGACAACTCCGGGTCGAGGTGGGTCTCGGCCGACAGATCGACCGGCACGTGTAGCAGCGAACAGGAGGTGGACACCGCCACGTGGTCGGCCAGTCCGGCGACCGTGGCACCGGCGGCGACGGCCGCCCGCAGATCCGTGCGCCAGATGTTGCGCCCGTCGACCAGGCCGGCGACGACGGTCGTGCCGCGCAGGGGACCGGCGGCGGCGAGCCGGTGCAGGTTGCCCGGGCCGGCGACCAGGTCCAGGCCGATCGCCTCGACCGGGGTGTCCAGCAGGGCCGGCAGGGCGTCGCCGAGGTCACCGAAGTAGGTGGCGACGAAGATCCGGGGACGGTGTGGCAGTTCCCCGAGACGTCGGTAGGCGTGCCGCAGGCCGTCGATCTCGGCCGTGGTGCGGTCGGCGACGTAGGCGGGTTCGTCCAGTTGGACCCAGGCCACGCCCGCGTCGGCCAGGGTGGTGAGGATCCGGGCGTACGTGTCGACCAGGTCGTCGAGCCGGGCGAACGGATTGTCGCCCTTGGCCAGCAACAGGAAGGTGGCCGGCCCCACCAGCACCGGTCGGGTGGCGATGCCCAGGTCACGTGCCTGCGCGTACTCGCTCAGCGCCTTCGTCGGATCCGCCGCGAACACGGTGTCGGGCTCGATCTCCGGCACCAGGTAGTGGTAGTTGGTGTCGAACCACTTGGTGAGTTCCAGCGCTGGTGCGGCATCGACACCACGGGCCATGGCGAAGTAGGTGTCGAGTCGACCGAGGCCGAGCCGGGCGAACCGGCGGGGGACCGCCCCCACCGCGACGGCGGTGTCGAGCACGTGGTCGTAGTAGGAGAACGTGTTGGACGGGATCGCATCGAGGCGGGCGTCGCGCAGCGTCCGCCACACCTCGGCCCGCAGCCCGACGGCCACGGCCTCCAACTCGGTGGCGTCCAGCGTGCCGGCCCAGTACGCCTCGACGGCCTTCTTCCACTCGCGGTGGGCGCCGATACGGGGATAGCCGAGCACGGTGCTCTGCCCGAATGAGGTGGTCACAGATGGTCCTTCCCTCGCGGTGTCCGACGACCACCCGAGAGGAAGACGGATACGCCACGGCGTAACCGGCATTCCGCCCTGGCCCTCCCGAGAGGCCGCCGACGGCGCGCACCGGCGGCACGCGCAGCGCTGGCAGGTCTTCGGACTCGTGGGCGTCGTACCCAGACCTACTGGCCGTCGCTTCCCAGACCTTGCGGTCCAGTGCTTCGTTGACGGCGGTCGTTCCCACTCACCGCTGCGGGGCAGTCCCGGTCTTCCACCGGGTTCCCTCTTACGACGTCTCACCCGCGCACGGGAGAGACGAACCAGCACCGCCCGCGATCCTACGGGCACCACGACGATGCCTCGGCCCGGGGTGCGGATCAGAAGGTCAGGAGTTCGACTCTGCTGGGACAGGGGCGTTCGGTTTGCCGTCCAGTACGCAGTTCCGCATTGCGCTTCCGTGCATCACTGCTCAGGAGCGGGTTCGGGGCGACGCCCGGGAAGTCGGCCCGACGCCGAGTGACTCCCGACTCAGGTCGGGCCCTCCGGGCGGATCTTCACGCGGATGCCATCCTGCTGTCACCTTCCATCGAGGATGATGATTGCATCTGTCGTCGATGGTGACCGGGAGGCGTGGCATGTCAGGACCGACCACGAAGACGTCCGGGCCGGCCCGGCCCCGGGTGCGTGCCGTGACCTTGGCACTAGCCATGCTCGTCGGCGCGGCCCTCTCGGCGGGCATCGGGGGGACGGCGTCGGCGACGCCGTCGGGGATCCCGTCGAAGGCGACCGCGCAGGCGCAGCTCAATGCCCTCACCGTCGCCGCCGAGGGTTCCACCAGCGGCTACTCCCGGGACCTGTTCCCGCACTGGATCACCATCAGCGGCAGCTGCGACACCCGCGAGCAGATCCTCAAACGCGACGGCACGTCGGTCGTGGTCAACTCCTCCTGCCAGGCCACATCGGGCCGCTGGTACAGCCCGTACGACGGGGCGACCTGGACCGCCGCGTCCGACGTCGACATCGACCACGTGGTCCCCCTGGCCGAGGCGTGGCGCTCCGGGGCGAGTTCCTGGACGACCAGCCGCCGGCAGAGCTTCGCCAACGACCTGTCCGGCCCGCAACTGATCGCGGTGACCGACAACGTCAACCAGTCCAAGAGCGACCAGGACCCGTCAACATGGCAGCCGCCCCTGTCGGCCTACCGGTGCACCTACAGCAAAATGTGGATCACCGTGAAGTACACCTGGGGCCTACGGCTGCAATCGTCGGAGAAGTCCGCCCTACAGACCATGCTCAACACCTGCTCCTCCTGACCGCCCGCCCGATCAGCGGCTGCGTCGGGCACCGCACCGGGTGACCGGAGCGGCAACGTGCAGGGGGGCCGGCAGTCCCGCCGAGGGCTTCGGGGAAGCCGCTCACCGTGGCGACACCTCGACCTGACCAGGACCCGCAGCACCCCGCCACCCCGATGTCCTAGGACGCTTTAGGAGTGCCGCTCCTCAGCGGCCAGGCCACCGCCTGCCTGACGGACATCGTCACCGCGTACCTGGTGCACGGGCACCTGCCGAAGCACGACACGGCCTGCCAACAGCGCCGCTGGCGCGTCCCTCCGGTAACTGCCGACACGACAGCCGTTCACCGACCGGGCGGCTGACCGGTGGTGCCGCCCGCGGCCTCCGGCTCCGCGGTGTCCCGCGCCGGGCCGGCCGCGGCGTCCGGACTCGCGGCGGTCTGCAACTGGTACGACCGGTAGGTCAGCCAGAGCGCGACCAGCCCGGCGACGGCTGCCGCCACACTGGCGATCTGGTCGGCCAGGTCCGGGCCGAGCGCCAACACCCCGACGACGATGACCAGGACCGCCAGCCCGCCGAGCGCCACCGTGCGGACCTGCTGCCTGGCCAGGTGTGCCGTCCAACGGCGCGGAATCACCCTGATCACCAACTCCGCCAGGATGATCCCGGCCATCACCAGGATCGGCACCTGCCACGGCTCGACCTTCACGGACCCTCCTCCACCCGGTCTCCGGTCATGCGAGCGCCGCCTTCATGGCGGCGATGAACTCCGAGGTCAGGTCGGACTCACCGCGGAGCATCCGGGCGACGTGGTCGACGAAGACCTCGGCGAACGCGCGGTATCCCGGGTGCATCGGCCGGGGCCGGGCATTCTCCACCGCACCACGTAGTGCTTCCAGGTGCGGGATGACCGCCTGGAGGTTCCTGTCGTTGTAGGCCTCGGCCAGGGTCGGGGCGAAGCCGTGCCCGGCGAGGACCTTCTGGGCTGCGGTGCCGGTCATGAAGTTGATGAACCGGAGGGCCTGGTCGGGGTGGGGACAGGCACGCGCCATGGCGAGGCTCTGGCCGCCGAGCACCCCGGACGTCAGCGGGTACACCTTGATCTTCCCGGCCAGCAGGTCAGGGTCCTTACGCTGCTGGAGTTCGCGGTACTTCACCGGCCAGTTGCGCATGAACGTCGGCCGGCCCTCCACGAACGTGTCCAGGCTGGCGTTCTCGTCGCTGGAGCGATTGACCTTCCCGGCCACGATGGCCGCCTGCAACGGTTGCAGCGCTCTCTGCCAGGGTTTCAGCTCGAACAGGATCTCACCGGTCGCGCTGAGCAGGTCAGTGTTCACCGACAGCGCGTGCTCCAGGATGTTGACCAGGAAACCCTCGTTGTAGTTGGACGAGTTGGGGCGCAGTTGGCCGACGAACGAGCCCTTGTCGGCAAGGGTGCCGAGGACCGTCGACAAGTTCACCACATCGGGCTGCTCGGTCCCGGGGTCGCGCCAGAACAGCATGCCGACATCGGTGTTGAGCGGCGCGGCCCAGTAGCTGTTCGGGGTGTCGTCGACCTGGTGGAGATCCCTCACCGACGTCAGGAAGTTCGGGTCGGTCAACCGGATCGGGGTGATCAGCTTCTGCGCGGCGAACTCGGGGATGTCGACGACGTCCAGGTTGAGGATGTCGGCACTGCCATTGCGGGCCGCCGTCAACAGCCTCGTGCGTTCATCGCCTGATCCACCCTCGACCTCGTCGGTGAACCGGGCCGGGGTATCGGGGTTGGCCTGGTTCCACATGTCCATCAGCAGCTTCCGTGCCCCGGTGGGGTCGGCCCCGGTGGCGAGTCGAAGCTCCACCGGTGGCGGGCGGTGTCCGCCCGGCAGCAGGTAGACCGCCGAAGCGCTCACTGCGCCGCAGGTCAGCACCCCGCTGAGAAAGGAGCGCCGCGAGTACTGCTCGGGCATGGTGCGGACTCCTTCGATCCGGGCCGGTCACACGTACGCAACGAGTCATTCATCACGTTACGCTTTGGCGCTGATAAATGCCGGGCCGGGCGGGAGCGGTCGGCGAAGCTCGTACTGTCGGAAACCGGATCGAGCGGCAGGGACGGCATCGGTGACCCCATGTGCCGACGCAATTATCGGCACTGGGATATGCGGCGACGAGGCGGCGTTGTCGCACCGCTGGATCGGCGGGACACGTCACGCCACGTCGACCGGCCACCTTCTACCCGGCGCCCCACCAGGCCAGCAGACGCCGCGCGAAGGCGCGGGTCTCGACGTCGCCGACGGTCATCCCGAAGTGGCCGCGGATCTCAGCCGCCAGGTACCCGCTGAGATCTCCCGCGCCGGCACCGGCGGACAGCCTCGACAGCAGCGGTGCGATCAGGCAGTCGTACTCGTCGACGTTCGCCCGCGGGTCGTGGACGCCGATGAAATCCCAGGCGTTGAGCAGCCGGCGAAGGCCGGCCGTGCGCTGTGCTGCGCTGCCGTGGGCGAGGCTCGTGAGGTCACCCCCCGGCGAGGCCGGCACGCGGGACAGGTGGTCACGGCACAGCAGACGGACCGAATTCGCCAGTTCCCGGTTGCCACGTTCCCCGTCCTGATCCCACTCGTCGGCGAGCACGTGCAGGTCCGTGAACGGACTGTGTCGGATCTCGTCGAGATCCCCACGCTCGCAGACGAAGGCGGAAACACGCTCGCTGACGGTGCGTTCGTCGATCGCACCGTCGACCAGCCGTTGCGCCAGCGTGGCCAGCCAGGTGTCCGCGGCCTCCGCCGCGGACGGAACGCGTACGCCCATCTCGTCGAGGGCGGCGGGGAGCAGCTCGCCGATCAGTCGGGTGTCGGTGCCGTCGAGCCCGGCAAGTTCCCGCAGGGCCGGCCCGTCGTGCCCGTCGGCGAGCCAGTCCGCCGCGTACCAGGGCATCCGCTCGACGACCATGCGGCCCAGCACGTACTCGGCGGCAACCAGGTCCGGCGGCCTGCTCACCGGCCGGTCGCTGTTCCCGCTCGACCGTGCGGACCGGCGTGAGTGTCGCTCTGCCATGCCCTATATCCCCTCCGAGCCGACACGTCGACCGCTCATGCCACATACGGTGCCAGTGCTGACCATCCCTCATCAATCGGCAGAGCCCTGACCTGCCCACTTTTGCCCGTGATCGGACTACACAATCAACTGTCCTATAGCTGACACCTCCGGCGGGGCCGCCCACCGTTTCTGCCGGTAGATGACCCGATCACCGTGGGTGATCAATTCGGGGGATGCGCTGTTCACCCGGCCATCTATTTCGGTTGATGGATGTCGCCTATCTTGCCACCAGAAGTTGCGTCTGAGGAGGCAGCATGTCGGGACCGCTCGACCGCCGCACCATCCGATCGAGGGTCTGGGCAGGTGCCCGGCTGCGCTCGACCGCGACGCTCGCCACCCTCGTCCTGCTGCTGGCCTTCGCCGTCCGGGCGGACCTGCCGGACATGGTCCCGGCCTCGGTCTCCTGCGACTCCATCGGCTACGCCTACGACGCCGCCGGACAACTGGCCGGGGTGCAGGACCAGGGCGGCCGGACCGCCCGCTACCGGTACGACCCCACCGGCAACACCACCTCGGTCAGCAACGACGGCACCCCCGCCCTGGCCCTGCTGTCGGTGGTGCCGGCCCGCGCCGCCGTCGGCACCGAGGTGACCCTGGAGGGCGGCTGCTTCTCCACGGTGGCGGCCGAGAACACCGTCGCGTTCAACGGCGTCCCCGCCACCGTCACCACAGCCACCGGCCGGCGTCTGGTCGCGCGGATCCCCGCCGCAGCGACCACCGGCCTGGTCACCGTCACCGTCGGCGGGGTCACCGCGACCAGCCCACAGTCCTTCGTGGTCACCGGGCCCGACGAGTCCGCGCCCACCGTCACCGCCGTGACGCCTTCCGTCGTGACGCCCGGCAGCACCGTCACCGTCACCGGAACCGGCTTCGCCGCCCAGACCGCCGACAACGCCGTCACCCTCAACCGCACCCGCGCCTTCACCTCGACCGCCGCCTCCGGCAACCTGACCGTCGAGGTCCCCACCGGCGTCGCCTCCGGCCGTATCGGCGTCCGCACCGCCCACGGCAGCGGGCAGAGCGCCGCCGACGTGTTCGTCGCGCCCGCCCCCTACACCGTGGCCGACGTGGCGCACACCGCCCGGGTCGCGCTCGGCGTCACCACCTCCGTGCCGATCCCCAGCGCCGGCGACATCGCGCTGGTCGTGTTCGACCTGACCGAAGGACAACGGGCGAGCGTGCAACTCGCCGACGGCACCTTCGGCTCCTGCGGCATCTCCACCGCCAAACTCCTCGACCCGTTCGGGCGTACCGCGACGTCGGCCGGGTGCGTCGGGGCCACCGGCTTCATCGACACGGTCACCGCCCGCACGGCGGGCACGTACACGCTGCTGCTGGCGGCGGCGAGCGCGGCCACCGGCTCGATCTCCGCGACCGTACGGGAGGTGCCGGCCGATGCCACGACCGACACCACGGCCGGCGGCGAAGCGGTCACCGTCACCACCACCGTGCCCGGGCAGAACGCCGCCGTGACCTTCGCCGGCAGCACCGGACAGCGGGTCTCGGTCAAATTCGGCGGTGGCACCTACGGCACCTACAACGCCGCCGTGACGCTGCGCAAGCCGGGCGGCGGCACGGTCGTCTCCAACGGCTCCTGCGGCACCGCCTGCTTCCTCGACACCACCGTGCTGCCGACCCAGGGCACCTACACCCTCGTCGTCGACCCGCAGGCCGCCGCCACCGGGGCGATCACCGTCCAGGTGTACGACGTGCCGGCCGACGCCACGGCGGCCACCACACCCGGCGGCCCGCAGGTCACGGCGACCACGACGGTGCCCGGCCAGAACAGCGTCATCTCGTTCCCCGGCACCGCCGGCCAGCGGGTCCTCGTCCAGCTCACCGGCGGAACGTACGGCACCTACAACGCGTCGGCGGTGGTCCGCAAACCGGACGGCTCGAACCTGACCGGCAGCGGATACTGCGGCCAGTCGTGCCTCTTCGACACCACGGTGCTACCCGTCGACGGCACCTACACCATCCTGCTCAACCCCGACACCAGCTACGTCGGCGCGGTCACCGTGCAGGTCCACGACGTCCCGGCCGACACGACGGCGACCGCCACCCCCGGGGCCGGCGCGGTCACCGTGAGCACCACCGTCGGGCAGAACGCCGTGGTCGCATTCGCCGGCACCGCCGGGCAGCGGGTGTCGGTGCAGTTCACCGGTGGCACGTACGGCACGTACAACGCGTCGGCGGTGGTGCGCAGGCCGGACGGGTCGAACCTGACCGGCAGCGGGTACTGCGGCGGGTCGTGTTTCTTCGACACGGTGACCCTCCCGGTCGACGGCACCTACACCATCCTGCTCAACCCGGACACCACCTACCTCGGCCAGGCCACCGTCCAGGTCCACAACGTGCCGGCCGACGCCTCGGCGACCACCAGCCCCGGTGGGGCGGCCGTGTCGGTGACCACCACCGTCCCGGGCCAGAACGCGACCATCGCCTTCCCCGGCACGGCCGGGCAGGTCGTCACGGTCACCCTCAGCGGCGGCACCTTCGGCACCTACGACGCCGGCGTGACACTACGCGCCCCGGACGGCTCCACCCTGGTCAGCGAGAACTACTGCGGCACCAGCTGCTCGTTCAACGCGATCACCCTCCCGACCAGCGGCACGTACACCGTGCTGGTCAACCCGACCGGCACCACCCTCGGCGCGATCACCGCCCGCGTCTACGACCTGCCCAACGACGCGGTCGCCAACACCACCCCCGGCGGGGCGGCGGTGTCGGTGACCACCACCGTGCCGGGACAGAACGCCGTCGTGTCGTTCCCGGCGAGCGCGGGGCAGCGGGTGGCGGTGCAGCTGTCCGGTGGGACGTTCGGCTCGTCCGAGGCGACGGTGACGCTACGTCGTCCCGACGGCAGCACGGTCGTGTCGAACACCTCCTGCGGCACCTCGTGCTTCCTCGACACCGCCACACTGCCGGCGGCCGGCACGTACACCATCCTGGTCGACCCGAAGGGCACAGTCGTCGGCGCCATCACCGTCAAGGTGCACGCCGTACCCGCCGACACCACCGCGACCACCAGCCCCGGCGGGGCGGCGGTGTCGGTGACCACCACCGTGCCGGGACAGAACGCCGTCGTGTCGTTCCCGGCGAGCGCGGGGCAGCGGGTGGCGGTGCAGCTGTCCGGTGGGACGTTCGGCTCGTCCGAGGCGACGGTGACGCTGCGCCGTCCCGACGGCAGCACGGTCGTGTCGAACACCTCCTGCGGCACCTCGTGCTTCCTGGACACCGCCACCCTGCCGGTCGACGGCACCTACACCCTGCTGGTCGACCCGAGGACGACCGCCGTCGGGACGCTCACCACCCGGGTGTACGCCGTGCCCGCCGACACCACCGCGACCACCACCCCCGGCGGGGCGGCGGTGTCGGTGACCACCACCGTGCCGGGACAGAACGCCGTCGTGTCGTTCCCCGGCACCGCCGGGCAGGTCGTCACCGTCAGCCTCACCGCCGGCGCGTTCGGCGGCGGCAGCGTGACTGCGACGCTGCGCGCACCCAACGGCAGCGCGGTCAGCTCCTCGTCCTGCGCGACGAGCTGCTCGTTCAGCTCGGTGCCGCTCACCACGGCCGGCACCTGGACGATGCTGGTCGACCCGGCGGCGGCGGCCGTCGGCAGCCTCACCGTGCAGGTGTTCGACGTGCCCGTAGACGCCACCGTCGGCACCACCCCCGGCGGCGACCCGGTCACCGTCACCACCGTCAGCCCCGGGCAGAACGCCGTGGTGACGTTCCCCGGCACCGCAGGACAGCGGATCCTGGTGCAGGGCACCGGCGGCACGTACGGCACGTACAACGCGACGGCGATCGTGCGTAAACCGGACGGGTCGAACCTGACCAGCAGCACGTACTGCGGTGCGACGTGCCTGTTCGACACGACGGTGCTCCCGGTCACCGGCACGTACAGCATCCTGATCGACCCGGCCTCCACCTACACCGGCGCGCTCACCGTCCGGGTCCACGACGTGCCGGCCGACGTCACCGCCGACACAGCCCCCGGCGGAGCCGGCGTCACCCTCACCACCACCGCTCCGGGGCAGAACGCGGTGCTGTCCTTCACCGGCGCGGCGGGTCAGCGGATCGTGGTGCAGGGCACCGGCGGCACGTACGGCACGTACAACGCGACGGCGATCGTGCGCAAGCCGGACGGGTCGAACCTGACCAGCAGCACGTACTGCGGGGCGACGTGCTTCTTCGACGTCACCACCCTGCCGGTGGCCGGCACGTACGGCATCCTGCTCAACCCCGACGCCATGTACACCGGCGCGGTGACCCTCCGGGTCTACGACGTGCCGACGGACACGACGGTCGGCACCACCATCGGCGGCCCGGCCGTACCGGTGACCACCACCGCTCCGGGGCAGAACGCGGTGCTGTCCTTCACCGGCGCGGCGGGTCAGCGGATCGTGGTGCAGGGCACCGGCGGCACGTACGGCACGTACAACGCGACGGCGATCGTGCGTAAGCCGGACGGGTCGAACCTGACCAGCAGCACGTACTGCGGGGCGACGTGTTTCTTCGACGTCACCACCCTGCCGGTGGCCGGCACGTACAGCATCCTGCTCAACCCCGACACCATGTACACCGGCACGGTCTCCCTGCGGATCTACGACGTCCCGGCCGACGCGGCCGCCGGCACGACCCCGGGCGGCAGCGCGGTCACCCTGACCACCACCGCCCCCGGCCAGAACGCGGTGCTGTCGTTCCCCGGCACCGCCGGGCAGCGCATCGCGGTGCAGGGCAGCGCCGGCAGCTACGGCACCTACAACGCCACGGCGGTCATCCGCAAGCCGGACGGCACGAACCTCGGCAGCAGCGCGTACTGCGGGGCGACCTGCTTCTTCGACGCCGTCACCCTGCCGGTGGCCGGCACGTACAGCATCCTGCTCAACCCCGACGGCATGTACACCGGCGCGGTCACCCTCCAGGTCCACGACGTCCCGGCCGACGCCACCGCAGCCGTCACCCCCGGCGGTGCGGCGGCCACCCTGACCACCACCGTGCCC
The DNA here is from genome assembly GCF_015354745.1 of Micromonospora sp. S-DT3-3-22. Taxonomy (NCBI): domain Bacteria; kingdom Bacillati; phylum Actinomycetota; class Actinomycetes; order Micromonosporales; family Micromonosporaceae; genus Micromonospora; species Micromonospora sp. S-DT3-3-22. The sequence goes on along the minus strand of NZ_JACGMO010000129.1, from coordinate 9,913 downwards.
GGCCAGAACGCCACCCTCACCTTCCCCGGTAGCGCCGGCCAGGTGGTCACCGTGGCGATGACCGCCGGCACCTACAGCCGCTACAACGCCACGGTGGTCATCCGCAAACCGGACGGGACGAACCTCGGCAGCAGCGTGTACTGCGGCGACACCTGCACCCTCAGCGCCGTCACCCTGCCGGTGGCCGGCACGTACACCGTCCTCGTCGACCCGTCGGCGGGCACCGTCGGCGCCATCACCGGCGAGGTACGGCTGCCGGCGGCAGCCGCACCCGCGACGAGGACGCCGTCGACGAAGACACCGGCCCGGCCCGCCGGCGACCCCACCGAGGCATGGACCCCGGACCGGTTCAACCTCGCCGGCGAGGACTGGTCGAGCCACCGCACCGGCGCCCACGGCCACCTCCAACCGACACTGCGGGCCGACCGGGGCGTCACCGCCCTCGCCGGGCAGGCCCTGCTGCTCAACGGCCAGCCGCTCACCGACGTCACCCTCACGGTGGGCCGGCGCAGCACCCGCACCGACGCCACCGGCCGGTTCCTGCTCACCGGACTCACCGCCGGCCACCACGTCCTGGTCATCGACGGGAAGACGGCGAGCCGCCGCGGCCGGGCGTTCGGCCGCTTCGAAACCGGGGTGGACCTGCGGGCGGGGGAGACCACCGAGCTGGGTTACCCGATCTGGATGACCCGCCTCGACACCGCCAACAGCGTCCGCTTCCCCTCACCCACCCGCAAGCAGACCGTCATCACCACGCCGGCCATCCCCGGTTTCGAGGTGCGGCTGCCCCAGGGCTCGGTGATCCGCGACCGGGCCGGCAAGCGGGTCACCGAACTGTCCATCACCGCCCTGCCCGTCGACCAGCCGCCGTTCCCGCTCCCGGCCGGGGTACGCACCCCCGTCTACTTCACCGTGCAGCCCGGCGGCGCGGTCATCCTGCCCGAGGGCGCCCAGATCATCTACCCGAACACCCAGGGCCTCGCCCCCGGCAGCCGGCTCGACTTCTGGGACTACGACCCGGGCCGCCGGCCCTGCGTCAAGACGCCGGTGAAGTCCTACCCGAAGAAGCCCACCACCACGGCGAAAACCCCCGCCGTCTGCGCGGTCACCGGCGCGCAGGCCGGCTGGTACATCTACGGCCACGGCACCGTCACCCCCGACGGCCGGCAGATCATGCCCGACCCCGACGTGCGGGTCTGGGAATTCACCGGGGCGATGTTCAACGGCAGCGGCAAACGCCCCGCCGGCACCGGCCCGGGCGAGGACGGCGACGACGGCGGCGACCCGGTCGACCTGGCCAGCGGCCTGTTCGTCGACGAACACACCGACCTGACCGTCAACGACGTACTGCCCATCTCGATCACCCGCACCTACCGGCAGAACGACACCCAGAACCGCGAGTTCGGCATCGGCGCGAACTTCACCTACGGCATCTTCATCAACTCCAAGCAGGAGTACGTCGAGGCCGACCTGATCCTCCCGGACAGCGGCAAGGTCCACCTCGTGCGGACCAGCCCCGGCACCGGCTGGGTCGACGCGGTGTTCACCGCCGTCGACACCACCGGACCGTTCCGCGACGCGGTGATGAGCTGGAACGGCGACGGCTGGGACCTCGTCCGCACCGACGGCATGGTCTACGTCTTCGGGGAGAACACCCCACTCCAGTCCATCCGGGACCGGCACGGCAACCAGATCACCCTCACCCGCGCAAGCGGCGGACAGGCCGGCGACATCACCCAGATCACCTCGCCCAACGGCCGCTGGATCAAGCTCAGCTACACCGCCGGCCGGGTCACCCGGGCCCAGGACAACGCCGGTCGGGCCGTGCAGTACGGCTACGACTCCGCCGGCCGGCTCACCACGGTCACCTCGCCGGGCGGCCGGACCACCACCTACACCTACGACACCGCGCACCGGATGACCACGGTCACCGACGCCCGGGGCATCACCTACCTCACCAACAGCTACGACTCCGCCGGCCGCGTCGCCACCCAGACCATGCCCGGCGGCGTCACCTACGGCTTCACCTACACCACCGACTCCGCCGGCAAGGTGGTGAAGACGGCGGTCACCGAACCCGACGGCAGCATCCGCGAGACCCGCTTCGACACAGCCGGCCGGGTGACCACCGAGACCACCGCCGCCGGCACCACCCACGCCCGCACCTCGACCACCACCCGCGACCCCGCAACCCACCTGCCGACCGCGCTGGTCGACCCGTACGGACGGCGCACCACCCTCGGATACGGACCCGACGGGCAGCTCACCGGACTCACCACGCTCGCCGGCACCGCCGCCGCGCAGTCCGCCACCCTCACCTCCGGCGGGCCGTACCGGCAGCTCACCTCGGTCACCGACGACCAGGGCCGCACCACCCGGATGCAGTACGACGACCGGGGCGACCTCACCGCCGCCACCGACGCCGCCGGCCGCACCCGGCACTACACCTACAACACCGCCGGCCAGGTCACCGCGTTCACCGACCCGCTCGGCAACACCACCCGCTACACCTACGAACACGGCGACCTGGTCGCGGTGACCGACCCGCTGGGCAGGACCACCCGCAGCTTCGTCGACGCCGTCGGCCGCCCGGTCGCGGTCACCGACGCCAACGGAGTCCTGGAACAGGTCCGCTACGACCCGGACAACCAGGTCGTCACCAGCACCGACGGCCTCGGCCGGGCCACCACCTTCAGCTACGACGGCAACGGCAACCTGACCACGGTCACCGACGCCCGCGGCAACAGCACCGGCGTCACCTACGACAGCTCCGACCGCCCCGTCACCGTCACCGACCCCCGCGGCAAGCAGGCCCACCAGACCTACGACGTGCTCGGCCGGGTCGTCTCGGCCACCGACCGGCGCGGCAAGACCACCGTCACCGAGTACGACGTCCTCGGCCGCACCACCTTCATCGGATACGGCGCCACCGCCGGCCCGACCTACGAGAGCACCAAACAGTTCAGCTACGACACCCTCGACCGGCTCACCACCATCAACGACTCCACCGGTGGCCTGCTCACCCTCGGCTGGAACGACCTCGACCAGGTCGTCAGCGTCGCCGGCCCGACCGGCACCGTCGGCTACAGCTACGACGCGGCCGGCCGACGCTCCGCCATGACCGTGCCCGGCCAACCCGCCGTCTCCTACAGCTACGACCCGACCGGACTGATCGAGCAGATCACCCAGGGCGGCACCACCGCCACCTGGCAGCGGGACGCCGCCGGCCGCACCACCCGGGTCGACCAGGCCGGCGTCACCACCCGGTACGCCTACGACGCCGCCTCCCAGCTCACCCGGCTGTCCTACGAGACCACCGGCGGGGTGCCGATCGGCGATCTCCGCTACGGCTACGACGGCACCGGTCGGGTGGCGAGCCTGACCGGCAGCCTCGCCCAGGTCACCGTCCCCGCCACCGGGCCGACGGCCAGCTACGACGCGGCGAACCGGCTGACCAGCCGAGGTGGGCAGACGTTCGGCTACGACGACGAGGGCAACCTGACCGGCGACGGCGTCCGCGGCTACACCTGGAACGCCCGGGGTGAGCTGACCGGGGTGACCGGGCCGGGCCTGACCACCGCCTACGGCTACGACGCCGCCGGCAGGCTGGCCAGCCGGACCGCCGCCGGAGCCACCACCACCTTCGGCTACGACGGCCCGAACCTGGTCCGGGAGCAGACCGGTGCGGCGGTGGCCGACCGGCTCACCGCCGGGCTGGACCAGACGCTGACCCGCACCGACGCCGCCGGCGCCCGGGTGCCGGTCACCGACGCGCTCGGCAGCGTGCTCGGCCTGGCCGACGCCGCCGGCACGCTGACCACCCGGTACACCTACGACCCCTTCGGTGCGGTCACCACCAGCGGCGCGACCAGCGGCAACACCCAGGGCTTCACCGGCCGGGAACGCGACGCCGACACCGGGCTGACCTACCACCGGGCCCGCTGGTACAGCCCGGAGACGGGCCGGTTCCTCAGCCAGGACCCGGCCGGGTTCGGCGGCGGCAGCACCAACCTCTACACGTACGCCCTCAACGACCCGGTCAACCTCTCCGACCCCAACGGCGAATTCCCGATCGTGCCGATCCTGATCGGGGCGTTGATCGGCGGTGCCTCCTCGGTCGGCATCGGCGCGGGCCTGGCCGCGCTGACCGGCCGCAAGTACAGCATGGGCGACGCCCTGAAGGACTTCGCCATCGGCGGCGGACTGGGGGCGCTCACCGGTGGCCTCGGCGCGTACCTCAAGGCCGGCAGTTCGGTGTGGAAGCTCAACCAGTTCGAGCGCGGCCTCGCCATCGAGGCCAAACTCGGCGGCAACCTGCCCCGCGGCTTCCCGACCATCGACCGGTTCGCCAACGGCACCGCCACCAGCATCAAGAGCATCGACCTCACCGCGAAGAGCTACCAGAGCGCCGGCCAGCTCACCAGCCGCCTTCAGGGCTACGTCGACAAGGTGGCTGACTTCGCCACGAGCAGCAAGGTGGACTGGGCCCACAGAACCATCAGACCGGGGGAGGTCACCGCCCGTGAGTTGGAGATCGCCGTCCAGCGCGGCGCGGCCACCGGCGCCCAGCGCAACACGCTCAACCAGATTGTCCAGTACGGTGCCCAGAAGGGGGTGACCGTGCGGATCATCCCGATCAGATAGGCCGCCATGGGCGTTCCACAGGCAGCCCGGGGGCGTCCCCCTCTACACCGAGGACACCGATGACCAGACTCGCTGCACTCGACCTGCGCAGAGGGCGCTACGTCGCATACTCCTCCTCGCTCTGCACCGACGGCATGTGGATCGCCAACGGCGTCTTCGACATCCTCGACACATCGACTGGAGATCGAGAGCTGGGCGCGGCGATGCGCCGGATGCTCGACGCTTCCCGCACCGGCGTACCAACCCCCGATCTCCGGGTGGCGTCGCCGCTCGCGCCGGTCCTCGACGCGCTCGGGGCCCGCTCCTACGCCATCTACGCCAAAGGCACCCGCCACGTCGGCGTCGAGTGCGACGCCGACGTGGTGCTGGTCAGCCCCACCCGAAACGGCGGAGCCCGGGAAGGCTTCGTCGAGCTCACCGAACACACGGTGCGGCTCACCACCCCCGACGACGAAGAACTCGGCGAGGCGCTGCGCGGCGCGCTCGACCGGTCGAGCTGAGGCATGAACGACCACCCCCGACTCAGCCGCCGCACCATGCTGGCCGGCGGCGCACTGGCCATGGCCGCCTCAGCCCTCGCCGCCTGCTCGGCCGACGCGCGTACCCCGGCCCGCCCGGCCGCCCCCGACCCGGCCGCAGGGCTGCCCGACATCCAGTTCGACGTGGCCCGGTTCAGCGCACCCGAGCAGTCCTCGCCCACCGGCGGCCCGTTCGTCATGCCACCGGTGCACACCGTCTACCTGACCGCCGCACTGTCGCGCACCCCCGACGGCGACGACCAACGGGAACTGACCCGGGTGCTCGCCGCCCTGGAGTCCCGCTACCCGTTCGGCGCGGCGAACCTGATGACCTTCGTCTCCTACGGCCTGCCCTACTTCCGCCGCCTACCCGGCGGTCTCACCGGCGACCTGGTCGGCACGCACCTGCCCCGCCTGCTCGCCGACCCGACCCGCTCGGTGCTGGATGAGGCCGTCCCCGCGCCGACCGACGTCCACCCGGACAACCCCACGGTGACCAAGAAACGGTTCACCGTGCCGGTCCGGATCGAGACGAACGACCTGCTGTTCACCGTCCGCAGCGACCGCGCGGCGGTGATCCAGGACGTGCTGGCCTGGTTCGACGGCAACGGCACGCTCGCCGGCCGGCCGACACCCCCACCGGCCTTCGCCGGACTGCTCACGATCACCTCCAGCCGGCACATGTTCACCCAGGTCGGCCTGCCCCGCTCGGTGGCCGAACAGAACCAACTGCCGTACGCCCGGTTCATCCAACCCGACTCGCCGATGTGGATGGGCTTCTCCGACCAGCAGGTCAACGCGTCCGGGCCACCGGAGATCTGCACCTTCGCCGGCCACCCCTCGGCCCGGCTGAGCACCGCCCGCCCCGGCGACTACCTCGACAACGGCAGCATCCAGCACCTGTCACACGTCATCCTCGACATGCTCCAGTTCTACGACATGGCCGCGCCGGGCACCCCGCCCAGCGACAACGGCAACTTCACCAAGCGGGTGCAGTACATGTTCCACGCCCCACCGGTGCACCCCGGCAACCCCGACCAGCTCACCGACGGCGGCGGACCGTCGTTCCTCCCCGCCGAGAACCGTGGCCCGGACTACGCCGAGCGCACCGCCCGGGGGATCGGCCTGCCCCGGGGCGAGCGACGGATGGGCCACCTGTCCACCCTGCAGCGCAGCTCCCGGGCATCCGACGGCACCCCCATGCACCTACGGGTGGACGGCCCGGGCTTCGACCCGATGGACACCCCGGACGGCAGCAGCCAACCGAAACTGCACTTCAGCGTCTTCGTGCCGACCGCGGACTTCTTCGCCCGGATGCGACGCAGCCAGGCATCGGTGGACCTGGTACGCAAGCACCGGGTGGCCGAGCAGGACAACGGCCTGGAACGCTTCCTGACCTGCACCCGCCGACAGAACTTCCTGATTCCGCCCCGGCGACACCGGGCCTTCCCCCTCGTCGAACTGGCCGACTAGCACGCCAGCCGCACCGGCCCGATCTTCAGCTTCCGCAGCTCATCACCATGATGGGCACCCCCGGCGTCGACCCGGGTACCCGCTCGGGGTCAGACGCGGGCCGCGGCCGCCGCCACGATCGCCGCGAGGGCGTCGGGGGCGTCGACGGGAACGAGGTGCCCGCTGCCCGGGAGCAGGCGCTCGTAGCGGTCCCCGTCGCCGCTCAGGACGTTCTCGGTGAGACCGTCCGGCGCCCTTCGGCGTCCAGGACTGCGGCCCCCAGCGGCAGCGAGGCCCCGGCCCGACGGGCGGCCACCGCCCGGATAGACCCCCGCCTGATCCGGCCCGACCCGGCGGAGACGTCGAATCCCGGTAGCCATGTCGACCCGGCTCATGGATGATCGACATCTGGGTCGCTAGCTCAACTGGCTAGAGCATCCGACTGAGTAGCGCGTCCGCCCTCCGCTGTGCGGCGATGGATGCGCTTCCTTCTCCCTGTTGGATCGGAGGGTTCGGGGTTCGAGTCCCCGGCGACCCACTGTGCCACTGCTGCGCGCCGCCACCTGCCGCAACCGACCGGAACGGAGGAGCACGTGATCGAGAAGCTGATCATCCAGAAGACCCTGCGCGTACCGGCGAGCACGGCTGCGGCCGGCGACGGCACGACGGTGGCCCGGCAGCTGGACGCGACGCTGCTCGATGTCGGGTTCTCCGCCTCGCGGGCCCTGCTGGAGCACGTCGGCGCCCTGGCCCCCGCACCGGCGATGGACCTCGCCGCCACGGTCGTCTCGGCGGTACGCGAGCTGGTCGGCGATCACGTCCAGCACAACGCCTACTTCATCGGTTTCCCGCACGACGTGCCGGACACCATCGAGTTCTGGGTCGACCGGCTGCGGGCGGCCGTGCTGACCGGCGGGGGCACGGCGACCGACGCGCAGCTGCGCCACGCCGCCGTCGCGGGCGGGGTGAACCTGCTCGACCTGCCGGCCTACGGCACCTACCAGCACACCTACGCGGAGCTGCTGGCCGCGCACGACACGTTGGTCACCGCGGCCGGTGACCGGGTGACCCTGCTGCATCTCGGTGACACCTCCGAGGTGGAGGCGGCACGGCTCTACCTGGCCCTGGCCGGCAGCCCGACGCCGCACGGCGAGGCCGACCTCGCCATCCTCAGCGAACTGGCGGTGGCCTGTGCGGACGGCGCGCAGCCGACCGAGATCCCGGTACGGGAGAACCGCGCCGTCCTCAACGGGATCCGGCTCGTCCTCGGTCGGCCGCTGGTCGGCGTGGACACGACGACCGACGTGCTGCGCCTCGCCTGCCAGGTCTCCGGCGGAGACGTCTCGCTGGCGACGCCCACGCGGTTTCGTGCCTTCCGCCGTCCGGAGCGGCGGATGCTGTTGGCCGCGCTGAACGAGGTCGTCGCCGCGCACCCCGACAAGCTCGGTGACGTCGCGCGCTACGCGGAGCGCTGGAAGCGGCTCGGGGAACGGCTGCACCCCCACGAGTACGACCAGTGGCCGCACGCGCAGGAGGTGTTCACGGTCGCGCGCGGCCAGCGGCGGGTGCACAACCTCGCCGGCCGCGCGGAGACGGCGATCCGCGCCGGTGCCATCGGCCCGGCCGCATCGGTGCTGTCGGCCGCGCCGGGCCTGCTCCTGCGATCCGCCGACCGGCTGCTGCGGCTGGCGTCACCGTCGGAGCGGACCACGGTCGTCGACGCGGTCACCGGCGCGCTCGGCTCGGCATCGGGCCGGGTGCTCCTGTCGCTGCGCGAGCACGTCGACAACCGGTTGACCCCCGCCTCGGCCCGGATGTACGCGAGCCGCTCCCGTACGGCGTGGGTCGGCCCCGACGAGCGGCCGCCGCTGCCGGCCGCGTTGGTGGCCGAGTTGTCGTCGCTGCTCGACGCCGAGATCAGCGCCCGGCTGCCGCAGTGGCAACGACCGCTGGTGGTGGACCCGAAGGTGCTCGACGTCGCCCTGCCGCTGTCCGGCAAGGCCGCCGAGGGTGGGTTCGCGGTCATGCCGAGGGGCTCGCGGGCATCGGTCTCCGGTGAGGTGCTGCGCTTCTTCACCTACTGGCGTCAGACCAGCCGCCGCACCGACTACGACCTGTCGCTGCTGCTGCTCGACGACCAGTTCCACAGTTCGGGTCAGGTGTCCTGGACGAACTACCGGCACGACGGCGTGGTGCACTCCGGCGACGTCACCGACGCGCGCAACGGTGCGACCGAGTTCATCGACGTGCCGCTGACCGTCGGTGGACGGTACGTGGTTCCGCAGGTCAACATCTACGCGGGGGAGTCGTTCGACGAGGTCGCCGAGTCGATGTTCGGGTACCAGACCCGGACGCGGGACCAGGGCGGCGCACCGTTCGACGCCCGGACCGTGCGGGCGCGGTCGCACCTGCGCGGTCAGGGTCGGGTCGCGCTGCCGATGGTGTTCACCAGGAACGAGCGTGGCTGGCAGGCGGTGTGGCTGCACCTGTACCTGGGGGGATGGCCGTCGTTCAACCGGGTGGAGGGCAGCACGTTCACCACGGCCGACCGGGTGCGGGCACTGATGGAGCGGCGGTACCTCACCGTGTCGTACCTTGTCGACCGGTGGCGCACGCGGGCCGAGGTGACGGTGTGGGACGGCCGGCCGCCGGACGAGCCGGTCACCTTCGTCGGCATCGAGGCGCCGGAGAACCTGCCGGACGGATCGGAATCATTTACCCTGGGTCGACTCAACGAGTTGATCCCTGAGTAAGCGGCGACAGTCGAGGCCATGCGGGTGCTTCCTGCTACTCCGTTCGATTCGGGACCTCCGCGCAAGCGGAGGATCTGGTATTCAGCCCCCGCGCTCTCCTCGACGTCCGGCCACTCTCCTTCTTCCCAGCTTGACACGAAGAGCAGATCCGGCACGTGTTCGCCGACTGTCGGGTTCGCCGGTCGTCTGGTCGACTAGGCGCGTGACATGCTGCGCACCACCGTGGAGATCGTCCGCAAGCCCGCCGACCAGCAGGGGTTCGTCGTGCACCGCCGCCGCTGGGTGGTGGAGAGGCGTCAGGCGCGATGGCGGCGGGTCTTCTCGATGTGGTAGCGGCCGGCAGGCGCGGGGAGCCCCGGGTGGGGCCGACGCCGAAGATCGGCACCGGCCCCACCCGGGGGTCGCCGGCCGTCAGGGCCTAGCTGGTGGTGCAGGTGATGCTGGCCGGCGGGTTGTTGGTGCCGTTCCACGTCGCGGTGAAGCCGAACGTGGTGGAGGCGCCTGCGGCGAGCGTGCCGTTGTAGGCGACGTTGGCGACCGTCACGT
>NZ_JACGMO010000128.1:0-22566 GCF_015354745.1 Micromonospora sp. S-DT3-3-22 | reverse complement strand
GGCGGCGGACGCCACGGCGGGCAGCACCGTCCGGACCCGCCACCCGGTGCCGGCGGGGCCGGCGTCCAACCGGCCGCCGAGCACCTCGACCCGTTCCCGCATACCGGTGAGGCCGTGCCCGCCGCCGGGTGGCACCGCCGTCGGCGCCCAGCCCCGCCCGTCGTCGGCCACCTCCCAGTGGACGGCGTCGTCGACCACCGACACGGTCAACCGCGCCCGCGCGGACGTTCCGGCGTGTTTCACCACGTTGGTCAGCGCCTCCTGGGTCAACCGCAGCACCGCCAGCCCGCGTACCGCGTCGAGGGTGCCCACCGCCGGGGCGACGTCCGCCGCCACCGTCACCCCGGCCTGCCGGGCCCGGTCGACCGCCGCCCCGAGCGCGGCCGGCAGCGCCGACGGCTCGATCGCGGTCAACGTCGCGTCGCCGTGCGCCACGTCCGGATCGCGCAGCACCGCGACCAGCCCGCGCAGGTCCGCCAGCGCCGCCGTCCCGGTGGCGTGCACGTCGTCGAAGACGGCACCGACCCGGGGGTCGAGGTCGGTGAGGACGTGCCGGGCGACGCCGACGCGCAGCACCATCGAGGCCACGTGGTGGGCGACCACGTCGTGCAGCTCCCGGGCGATGGCGCTGCGTTCGTCGGCGCGCGCCGCCCGCTGCTCCGACTCGCGGTGCAGGTGCTCGGCCCGGTCCCGTTCGTCGGCCTGCCGGCCGAGTTCCCGGTTGGTCCGCACCACGGTGCCGATCAGCAGCGGCAGGCCGACGTCCACCAGCAGCCCGAACACCGTGCCGGTGACCCCCCGGCCGGTGTGCCCGGACGGGTCGAACGCCGCGACCACGGTCAACCCCACGGCCGCCCACCAGCCGGTGCGGGGACGCCGGGACCGCATGGTCACCTCGAGCAGCGCCCAGCTCGCCCCGACCTGGTTGATCGTGGTGTCGTCGAGGACGACGATCGCGGCGACCAGCAGGGCGGTCTGCGCCGTCAGGTTGAGCAGCGGCCGGCGGTGGGCCAGCAACGCGACGGCGAAGGCGACCACCGCGAGCGCCCACTGCGGGCCCGTCGGCGGCTGACCGGTCTTGGTGCCGAAGAGGAGGTAGCACAGGCCGCTGAGGTCGAGCAGGACCATCCGCACCAGCGTGTCCCGCGTGTCGAACAGTCGTCCCAGCCAACCCACGTCGGTCAGCCTACGGACCGCAGGGCCGGCGCAGGACCCGCCGGGTGGGTGGTGGTCACGCGGCCAGCGCCAGTTCCGGGCGACGCCGCCGGGACGCCACCACCGCCGTCACGGCGAGCGCGGTCGCGGCCACCAGGGCGGCCAGCGCGGCGAGCGTGGTCAGGTCCGGCCGCAGCAGCGGCTGCCCGCGCAGCGCCTGCCAGGTCAGCAGCAGCGTGAGTACGCCGTACCCGGTGCCCGCGACGGCCAGCAGCCGGACCCGGTCGGCCTCGTCGAGCCAGCGGCCCAGGTAGCGGCGCAGGAGGAAGGCCAGGATCGGCAGCGCCTGCATGGCGTGCAGCCCGACGAAGTGCCCGATCCGCAGGTCGCCCCCGGTGGTGCTCCAGCCGACGACGGGCAGCCCCGGCCCGCCGTCGGGCACCCCGACGCTGTGCGCCCCGGTGATCCCGGCGTCGGCCGACGCCTGTCCGGGCTGGGTCATCGGCACCGCCACCAGCATGCCCAGCGCGGACAGGCCGAGCCCGAACCCCATCGCCCACCGGGTGGCCCGGTCCCCGGCCCGCCGCACCAGCAGGGTGACCGCGACGACGACGTGCGCGACGAACAGCACCATGACGGCCGCGCCCATCACCTGCCAGAGCGCGGCGTTGAGCGGGCTGGTCTCGTTGTAGTGGCTGGTCGTGCCGCGCAGCACCTGCCCGACGATCACCGCCATCTCGATCAGGGCCGTGGCCACCACCACGCTGCCGGCCCACTCCCCGACCCGGCTGCGGCGGGGCAGTTGGGCCAGCATCCAGGCGAGGGTGGCCCCGTAGAGCACGAAGGACACCGAGAACTTGAACGGCTTGAGCCAGATCGGCGCGCCGGTGAGCACCCGTGGATCGGCGAGCAGGCCGACGGCCGTGACCACGGCGAGCACCGCCATGGCGGCGCTGAGCAGAACCAGGGGGCGGTGCCGTCGGGTCGCCCGGGACATCACGTCAGTCATGCCTGTAGACGTTCGCCGGTCGGCGGCCCGACCGCGTCCGACCGGGAGCCCCGGTCGTGGCCCCGGGTCGGAGGTCGGCTCCTCCCCAGGGTGGAGGCGGGCCGCCGCCCGATTGACGGCATCGAGAACGGTCAGTACCGTGGGAGGGAAAGCGCTTACCTGCTCGAACTGACTGGTCAGCGCCTCGGGAGCGGCCCCGGTCGTCCCGACGGCAACACCTCGCGTCCGACGATCCGGGCTGGTCCGGCGCGAGCGGTCCCTCCCGTGACGGGCCTGTAGGGCGGGCCCGCCTGCCCCGCCCCCGCCGGGCACCGGCGTCGCCGGTCCCCCGCGCGGGCTCCCTCACCACATCCACAGGAGAGAACCATGATCCTTCGCCAGCGCCGCACGGCGTGGTGGATCTCCGCGGTCGCCGCGACGGCGCTCACCACGGCCGGCACGGTGGTCACCGCGAACGCGGCCCAGGCCGCCGCCGGCTGCCGGGTCGACTACGCGGTGGCCAGCCAGTGGTCCGGCGGCTTCACCGCGAGCGTCACCCTCACCAACCTCGGTGACCCGATCAGCTCCTGGGCGGCCACCTGGTCGTTCACCGCCGGCCAGCGCGTCGACCAGGGCTGGAACGCCACGTTCAGCCAGAGCGGCAGCACCGTCAGCGCGGCGAACGCCGACTACAACGGCGCCGTCGGCACCAACGGCACGGTCACGTTCGGCTTCAACGGCACCTGGACCGGCAGCAACCCGACCCCGACGGGTTTCGCGGTCAACGGGGTGGCCTGCACCGGCGGCACCACCCCCACCACCGCGCCCCCGACGACCGCACCACCCACCACCGCACCGCCCACCACCCCACCCCCGACCACCCCGCCACCCACCACGCCCCCGCCGACCACCCCGCCGCCCACGACCCCGCCGCCGAGCGGCAGCACCCTGTACGTGGCGACCAACGGCAGCGCCGGTGCGGCCGGCACCCAGGCGAACCCGACCACCCTCGCCTCGGCCATCACCCGGGTCACCGCCGGCGGGACGATCTACGTCCGCGCCGGGACCTACAACCTGGCGCAGACCGTCACCATCGAACCCGGCAACAACGGCACCGCCAGCGCGCGCAAGAAGCTGTTCGCCTACCCGGGTGAGAAGCCGGTGCTGAACTTCTCGGCGATGAGTGAGGACCCGGCCAACCGGGGGCTCGCCCTCAACGGGTCGTACTGGCACGTCCAGGGCCTGATCGTGGAGCGGGCCGGCGACAACGGGATCTTCGTCGGCGGCAGCAACAACATCATCGAGCGGACGGTGACCCGGTTCAACCGGGACAGCGGGCTCCAGCTCTCCCGGATCGCCTCCAGCACCCCCCGCGACCAGTGGCCGTCGAACAACCTGGTGCTCAGCGCCGAGTCACACGACAACGCCGACTCCGACGGTGAGGACGCCGACGGCTTCGCCGCGAAACTCACCGTCGGCACCGGCAACATCTTCCGGTACGCGGTGTCCCACAACAACATCGACGACGGGTGGGACCTCTACACCAAGACCGACACCGGCCCGATCGGCCCGGTGACCATCGAGGACTCCCTGGCCTACAACAACGGGACGCTCAGCAACGGCACCCAGAACGGCAACGGTGACCGCAACGGCTACAAGCTCGGCGGCGAGGACATCGGGGTCAACCACATCGTGCGGCGCAACATCGCCTTCCGCAACGGCAAGCACGGCTTCACCTACAACCGCAACCTCGGCACGATGACGGTCTCGAACAACCTCGGCATCGACAACACCGAGCGCAACTTCTCGTTCGACGGCGGCAGCTCGGTGTTCCGGAACAACACCTCGTGCCGCAGCGGCAGCGGGTCCAACGACAAGATCGTCGGCAACAGCGACAGCTCCAACCAGTTCTGGAACGGCAGCAACGGCTCGCGTTGCGCGTCGTACACCGGGGCCATCGGGTGGTCCTTCGCCTCCGACGGGCGGCTCGTGGTGACCCTCGGCGGCCGGCAGGTCACCCTGTAACCGCCCTTTCTCGGGGTGGTGGCCCGGCCGGTCGGACCGGCCGGGCCACCCCTGAAGGCAACTCATGGTCAGCGCGGGGTGAGGCCGACCAGCGTGGCCAGTCGCGCGACGCCGGCCACCGTCGGTCGCCCCCGGGCCAGTTCGGCGATCACCGTACGGGCCACCGGTCGGCACCGCACCTCGGCCGGCGCGATGCCGTCCGCCTCGATCAGCACCCGACCCGCCCCGAACAGGTCGCCGACCTGGAGGTACGCCCGCGCGGCATCGACCAGACCGGCAGCGCGGTACTCGGCCGGCAGGAGCCGCCAGCCCTCCCGACGGACCACCTGCTCGTGCCGGTGGACCGCCTCGCCGGCGTCGCCCACCTCGATCGCCACCACCATCCGGGCCAGCTCGACGGCGACCGGCCCGAAACCACCGTGGTGCGGGTCGTCGCCGGCCCCGACCCGGGCGGCGATACCGGCGGCCAGGTCGATCAACTCGTCGGCCCGGCGGGGGTCACCGTGCTCGGCAGCGGCCAGAGCGGCCTGGAGCAGCAACGTCCCGCAGAGCGCCTGCCGTGCCGCCGGGGCGTCGCGTACCGGCCTCGGGGCGACCCGGCGCGCGGCCGTCACCGTCACCGCGAGCGCCAACCGCCCACGGCCCAGCGCACGCAGCGCCTGCCCGACCGCCACCGCCGCCGTCCCGGCCAGCGCGGGGTCGTCGCCGGCCACGGCCACCGCCCGGTCGGCGGCCAACCACCCGAGGTCGGCCTCACCGAGCTTCACCAGCACCGCCGAGGTGATCCGGTACGTCTGCACCAGCAGTTCCGCCGCTCCCCCGGGTGCTGTCGCGTGCCGGCTGCTGGTGGCGTCGAGCAACCCCGGCAGCGCCCGCACCACCTGCGCGTAGTGCCCGTGCTGGTAGGTCAGCCAGGCGTGTGCGACGTGCCGTTCCAGGACCGCCGACGGCACCACGGCCGCCGTGTGGTCGTAGCGGGCGAGGGCGGCGCGCAGCCCGTCCACCCCGTCCAGCTCGGCGATCCGGCCCGACGACGGCAGCCGGGTGCCGAGCAGCAGCGCCGGATCGACCCGCAGCACCTCGGCGATCTCCTGGATCACCGAGTACCGGTCCAGCGTGCGGACCCCACGTTCGACCTTGTCCACCCAACTCTTCGACTTGCCGAGCCGGTCGGCGAAGACCTGCTGGCTCATCCGACGGCGCACCCGCCAGCGCGCCACCCGCCGCCCGACCGGAAGGTCGTCAGCGCCCACGCCGCCACCGCCGATCCGGCACGGCGCGCGTCGTGTCCTCGACGGGTATCCGCTCCGCCTCGGCCTGCGCGAGAATGCGACGCTTGGCGGCCTCGTGCTCGGCGGCCTCGGCCTGCTCTCCCCGACTCGCGATCCGCTCGTTCCCCTGCTCACGCATATCCGCCTCCGTCGACACTCCGGGGGCCTTCGCCGGCTCCCCTGATGGGCTCAGCGAAGTCGACTGCTGGCCGACCGACCAGATGACGAGCCGTGTGCGCGATTGCGCCGCCCCTACCCAGGGTTGCGTGGGCTTGCGTGGGTCCCTGTCACGCCAGTTCTCCCTCTACGCTCGTCGCTGGTAGTAGCCAGTCGACTCCCGGGGGTAGATGAATGGCGCGGTCGGTAACGAACAAGGCTCTTGATGCCCTGCTGTTCGCCGCTGGCTACGGCAATGCGCATGCCGCATTCGCCCGCCAGGTCAACCACGCGGGCCGGGCTCAGGGCATCTGGCGTTACGACGCGGCCAGCGTCTACTGGTGGCTTCGTGGACGTCGGCCAGCTGAGCACGTGCAGATCGCGATGGCGGAGACGATCGCCCGGAAGCTCGGCCGTCCCGTGGAGATTTCGGAACTCGGATTCGTCGGCACCGATCTCGCGGATGCCGCCTATCCCTCGACTGCCGGCGGTGCCATCGATGCTGCCGGACGGCTCTGGACGCTCCTCGCCCATCGGGTCAACTCACCGATCGGAGGGGTGTTCCACAGCGGAGCGGCGCTACAGGCCGCGTTCGCCTGGCGGTACGACCTTCCCGACCCACAGGTGACCCGCGATGGGCGACCGTCGTTGACGGCGGCCGACATTCAACCGCTGCACCTCCTCGCCGGACACTTCGCCGACCTCGATCGACGCCACGGCGGCGGCTCCCCGCACACCCGCGCACTCATGGCCGATCTCCTCGCCCGGCAGGTAATTCCCATGTTGCATGGCGCCTATGCAGATGCTGTCGGGCGTGATCTCATGCGCGCCACCGCGGCGCTCTGCGGCCAGCTCGCCTTCATGTCCTACGACGCAGGTGAACACGGCATCGCTCAGCATCACGTCACCATCGCGCTACGACTCGCCAAGGCCGCAGATGACCGCCTCTACGGTGCACATCTCCTGGCAAACCTCGCCACTCAGGCCTCTTATCTCGGGAGTACCCGGGACGCCGCCCGACTCGCGGAGGCAGCCGTCGAGGGGGCAGGCCGCGCCCCCGCTGCGGTCCGAGCCCGGCTCTACACCACGGCAGCCAGCGCATACGGCCGTTCCGGGGAGAGACGCGCCTGTCGAGCAGCGCTCGCCAAGGCAGAGCGGGCTGTCGATCGGATGCGGAAGGACGAGAGCCCACAATGGGTGAGCTACTTCAGCCCGGCCCACCTCGCGGGTGCCACCCTGAAGTGCCTCAGCGACCTACGCCTGCACCGGCAAGCACTACGGCACGCATCCGACGCGATCACCCTCGCCAGCCCGAATGCCCGGACGCGCGCATTACACAGCGCCCTGATCGCGCTGACCCATGCTCAGGCCGGAGACATCGAAGCAGCCTGTACCTGGGGCCGGGAGGCCGCACGACACGCGTCGCAGGTTAGCTCTGCCCGGGTGACGCAGCGCGTCCAGGAACTCACCGCCGTGTTGAACCCCCACCGAGCGATGGCCGACGTCCACGACCTCCTCAGCACGCTCGCACCCGTACCGTCATCGCGCCCGCACCCGGGGCCGTTGAAGTAACGCAAGCTCGCATCGACACCTCCGGCTAACGTCACACACGTGACGTGGACGGAGCCCAGCACCTGGTATGCGAACCTGCCCGCCTTCCATGCCGCCACGGCCGCCTTCATCACCGACGCGGTGGGCGATGTGCTCCTCGTCAAGCCCACCTACCGCGATCACTGGGCCTTCCCGGGCGGGTACGTGGAACAGGACGAGTACCCGCACCAGGCATGCGCCCGCGAAGCCCGGGAAGAACTCGGCATCGCCGTGGCGGTGGGTGAGCTACTTGTCGTGGACTGGGCACCCCCGGCCGGGCAACGGCCGCGTGCCCTCGTCCACTTCACCTTCGACTGTGGGACCGTCACCCGACACGACGGTTTCACCCTGCCGAGGCAGGAGATCGAAGACGCTGGTTTCTTCGCACCTGACGAAGCCCAACAACGCCTTCCCGGCAACGTCGCCCCACGGGTGGGTGCCGCGATTCGCGCACGAACCCGTCGTACCCCGATCTACCTCGCCGACGGCGGAACCGCTGCACGGCAATGCCGGCAGGATTGATCTACCCGAGACCTTCCCGACCTTTTCCTGCCTGCTGTGGGCCGGCGTGAGCGGCCGGGTCTGGAGCCTCATCGTGGCTTCCGCCGCGTTCAGAGGGCCACGATCGCCGCCGTCTCCGCCGGCAGCTCGACCCGGTCGCGCATCACCGTGACCCCCTCCCCGGTGGTGAGCAGCACCCGACGCGCTACCCCGGGCAGGGTGACCCGCTGCCGTCGGCCGGCGAGGTTCGCCACCACCAGGCACTCGCCCCGGCGCATCACCAGGAACTCGTCGCCGTGGCGTACCTCCACCCGGTGCAGGCGGGGGTCGGACAGGTCGGCCCGGCTCTTGCGCAACGCGATCAGCCGTCGGTAGAAGTCGTACATCTCGCGGTGTTCGGGTTTGTCCAGCTCGGCCCAGTCGAGCCGGGAGCGTAGGAAGGTCTGCGGGTCCTGCGGGTCGGGCACCTCGCCGGGCGGCCAACCGTGCGCGGCGAACTCCCGCCGCCGGCCGGTCGCCACCGCCGCCGCCAGCTCCGGCTCCGGGTGGCTGGTGAAGAACTGCCACGGGGTGCTGGCCGCCCACTCCTCCCCCATGAACAGCATCGGGGTGAAGGGCGCGGTCAGCAGCAGCATCGCCCCGACCCGCAGCAACGCGGGCGACAACCCGGCGGAGATCCGGTCACCGGTGGCGCGGTTGCCGACCTGGTCGTGATTTTGCAGGTAGGCCACGAACCGGTGGCCGGGGACGGTGTGCCGGTCCACCGGGCGGCCGTGGGTGCGGTTGCGGAAGCTGGACCAGGTGCCGGCGTGGAAGAACGCGCCGGTCAGCACGTCGGCCAGGCACTCCAGCGAGCCGAAGTCGCCGTAGTAGCCCTGCCGCTCCCCGGTGAGCAGGGTGTGCAGGGCGTGGTGGGCGTCGTCGTTCCACTGGGCGTGCAGCCCGTAGCCGCCGGCCTCCCGGGCGGTGATCAGCCGGGGGTCGTTGAGGTCGGACTCGGCGATCAGCGACAGCGGCCGGCCCAGGTGGGTGGCGAGCGCCTCCACCTCGACCGCCAGCTCCTCCAGCACGTGGGTGGCCCGGGAGTCGGGCATCGCGTGCACGGCGTCGAGCCGCAGTCCGTCGACGTGGTAGTCGCGCAACCACATCAGCACCGAGTCGATGATGTAGCGGCGCACCCCGTCGGAGTGCGGGCCGTCCAGGTTGACCGTGCGACCCCACGGGTTGCTCTGCCCGCTCAGGTACGGCGCGAAGCTCGGCGCGTAGGCCCCGGAGGGCCCGAAATGGTTGTAGACGACGTCGAGGATCACCCCCAGGCCCTTGGCGTGGGCGGCGTCGACGAGCCGTTTCAGCCCGTCCGGCCCGCCGTAGGGTTCGTGCGGGGCGAACCAGCAGACCCCGTCGTAGCCCCAGTTGTGCTCGCCGTTGAAGGCGTTCACCGGGAGCAGCTCGATCAGGTCGACGCCGAGGTCGACCAGGTGGTCGAGGCGGTCGATCGCCGCGTCGAAGGTGCCCTCCGGGGTGAACGTGCCGATGTGCAGCTCGTAGAGGATGCTGCCGGACAGTTGCCGGCCGGTCCAGCCCTGGTCGGTCCAGTCGAAGGCGGCGTGGTCGTAGCGCCGGCTCGGCCCGTGCACCCCGGCCGGCTGCCACGCCGAGCGCGGGTCGGGCAGCGGGGTGTCCTCGTCGTCCAGCAGGAACGCGTAGTCGGTGCCGGGGCCGGCGTCGGGCACCTCGACCCGCCACCATCCGTCCGGCCCGGCCCGCATGTCGTGGTCGGCGACGCCGGGACGACGCAGCCGGATCCGGGCGACGTCGGGCGCCCAGACGGTGAACTCGGTCATGCGGCAGCCTCCACGGAGTCGGTGGGAGCCAGGGCGGTGGGCGCGAGGAGAGCGACGGGGTAGGTGCTCAGCAGATCATGAAGGAGCAGCTCAGACCCACTGTAGACCTGTCCGGTGAACACGTCGGTAACACTGTTGCCGGGCATCGACAGGCGGGTGTCGCGCCAGCCGCCGTCGCGGGCCAGCCCCACCGGCAGCCGGGTGGCCACCGCGACCGCGCCACCCCGGTCGAAGGCGACCACGTGCGCGGCGGCCGGCCCGTGCGCGGCCACCGGCCGGTAGCCGGCGAACAGCTCCGGGTGGTCGCGGCGCAGCCGCAGCGTGCGGGAGACCACCAGCAGCTTGGCCGCGCCGTCGGCGGCCACCGCCGGCTGCCAGCCGGCATCGAGCCGGGCCAGCAGCTCCCGGCGTACGGCGAAGTCGACCGGACGGCGGTTGTCGGGGTCGACCAGGGAGTTCTCCCACAGCTCGGTGCCCTGGTAGGTGTCGGGCACCCCGGGCATGGCGAGCTGCACCAGCTTCTGCCCGAGCGCGTTGGACCAGCCGGCCGGGGTGATCCGGTCGGCGAACGCGGTGATCTCGGCGTGCAGTTGCGGGTCGTCGTACATCCGGTCGACCAGGGCGTGCAGGTCGTGCTCGAAGGTCGGGTCGGGGTCGGCCCAGCTCGTCGAGACCGACGCCTCCCGGGCGGCCTTCTCCACGTACGCGTGCAGCCGTTCCCGGTCGATCGGCCAGGCGCCCACGGCGGTCTGCCACAGCAGGTGGGCGAAGGCCGGATCGGCCAGCGGCGCGCGGGCGGTCCAGTCGCCGACCTGCTCCGCCCAGCGGGCCGGCAGCTCGGCGAGCACGGCGAGCCGGGCCCGGACGTCCTCGCCGCGCTTGGTGTCATGGGTGGACAGCGTGGTCATGCCGGTCGGCCAGCGGACCTGCCGGGCGGCGGCGAACCGGTGGAACTCGGCCGGCGGCACCCCGAAGTGGGCGGGCGAGCCGCCGACCTCGTTCAGCGCCACGAACCGGCTCCACCGGTAGTAGGCGGTGTCCTCCACCCCCTTGGCCATGACCGCGCCGGTGAGCTGCGGGAACCGGGCGGCCAGCTCGTGCTCGGGGCGGCGTAACAGCGCGGTCACCGCGTCGAGGGTGGCGGTGAGGTCGGGTCGGCGGCGACCCGCCTCGGCGCGGGCAGCGGCCAGGTGCCGGGCCCCGTGCGGCGGGTAGCCCCGGTAGACCGGGAAGCAGGCGGCCAGCTCCGCCAGGGCCGCCCGGGTGGCGTCCCGGTCGAGGTCGGGGGCGAGGGCGGCGAGCCGGCCCAGCTCGGCGGCGAGCAGCCGGGTGGCGGCCTCCAGCTTGGTGGCGTGGGTGAGGTCCTGCCAGGAGGTGTGGTGACCGGTGAGCCGGGCGTCGAGGGCGGTGAAGTCGCCCTCCACGCGCCCGTCGACGAACAGCCCGCAGACGGCGGCCAGCGCGTCGTAGCCGGTGGTGCCGTCGACCGGCCAGTCGGGCAGCTCCTCGCCGTACTCCAGGATCTTCTCCACCACCAGCCAGGCGTGCGGGGCGGCGGCGCGCAACCGGGCCAGGTAGCCGGCCGGGTCGCGCAGGCCGTCGGGGTGGTCGACCCGGATGCCGTCGACCTCACCGGCGGCGACCCAGCGCAGCACCTCGGCGTGGGTGGCGTCGAAGACCGCCGGGTCCTCCACCCGCAGCCCGGCCAGGTCGGACACGGCGAAGAACCGGCGGTACGTCAGCTCGCTGTCGCCGCGCCGCCAGGAGACGAGCTGGTAGTGCTGCCGGTCGTGCACCTGGCGGGGGCTGCCCGTGCCGGTGCCGTCGGCGACCGGGAACCGGTGCTCGTGGTAGCGCAGCTCCCCGTCGACCAGCTTGAGGTCGTCGAGCGCGTCGGGGGTGTCGGCGAGCACCGGCAGCAGCAGCCGGCCCCGGTCCCAGTCGATGTCGAACCAGTCGGCGTACGCCGACGCCCGGCCCCGGCGCAGCACGTCCCACCAGGCCGGATTGGCGGCCGGCTGGGCGACCCCGGCGTGGTTGGGCACGATGTCGACGACCAGGCCCAGCCCGGCCGCCCGCAACGCCCGGACCAGCCGCTGCCGGCCGGCCTCTCCGCCCAGCTCCGGGTTGACCGCGCGGTGGTCGACCACGTCGTAGCCGTGCGCGGAGCCGGGGGTCGCGGTGAGCAGCGGGGCGCTGTAGAGGTGGGTGACGCCCAGCGCGGCGAGCCAGTCGGCCAGCCCGGCGGTGGTGTCGAGATCGAACCCGGGTCGGACCTGGACGCGGTAGGTCGACCCGACCGTCGCCGTCGGGTCGGGTCGGGGCTCTGCGGGCATGTCAGACCGTCCTCTCCAGGACCACCAGGGAGCGGTCCGGCACGCCGACCGTGCCGCCCGCCTCGACCACCGTCGGCTTCTCCGGTTCCGGTTCCGCGGTGCTGATCACCAACTCCCAGCGCTGGCCGAACTCCGCGCCGGGCAGGGTGAAGTCCAGCGGCGCGTCGTGGGCGTTGAAGCAGAGCACGAACGAGGCGTCGCGGTGCCGCTGGCCGTACTGGCCGCGTTCGGGGATGCCGTCGCCGTTGACGAACAGGGCCACCGACCGGCCGAAGTCGTTGCCCCAGTCCTCGCCGGTCATCTCCCGGCCGTCGGGGGTGTACCAGGCCAGGTCGGGCAGCCCCGCCTCGGCGTTGCGGCCCCCCACCGGCAGGCCGGTGAAGAACCGGCGGCGGCGGAACACCTGGTGCCGGTTGCGGAAGTCGGTGAGCCGCCGGACGAAGTCGAGCAGCTCGTCGTCGGCGTGTTCCCAGTCGACCCAGGCCAGTTCGCTGTCCTGGCAGTAGGCGTTGTTGTTGCCGCGTTGGGTGCGGCCCAGCTCGTCGCCGTGGCCGATCATCGGCACGCCCTGGGAGAGCATCAGGGTGGCCAGGAAGTTGCGCCGTTGCCGGGCCCGCAGGGCGGTGACGCCCGGGTCGTCGGTCTCCCCTTCGACGCCACAGTTCCACGACCGGTTGTGGCCCTCGCCGTCCCGGTTCTCCTCGCCGTTGGCCTCGTTGTGCTTGTCGTTGTACGACACCAGGTCGTTGAGGGTGAAACCGTCGTGGCAGGTGACGAAGTTGATGCTGTGGAAGGGGCGGCGGCCGTCGTCCTGGTAGAGGTCGGCGGAGCCGGAGATGCGGGACGCGAACTCGGCCAGGGTGGCCGGCTCGCCGCGCCAGAAGTCGCGGACCGTGTCGCGGTACTTGCCGTTCCACTCCGTCCACAGGGGTGGGAAGTTGCCGACCTGGTAGCCGCCGGGGCCGACGTCCCACGGTTCGGCGATCAGCTTCACCTGGCTGACCACCGGGTCCTGCTGCACCACCTCGAAGAACGTGGACAGCCGGTCCACCTCGTAGAACTCCCGGGCCAGGGTGGCGGCGAGGTCGAAGCGGAACCCGTCGACGTGCATCTCGGTCACCCAGTAGCGCAACGAATCCATGATCAGTTGGAGCGAGTGCGGGCTGCGTACGTTGAGGCTGTTGCCGGTGCCGGTGTAGTCGACGAAGTAGCGTCTGTCCTCTTCGGACAACCGGTAGTAGCTGGGGGCGTCGACGCCCTTGAAGCTCAGCGTCGGGCCGAGGTGGTTGCCCTCGGCGGTGTGGTTGTAGACCACGTCGAGGATGACCTCGATGCCGGCGGCGTGCAGCGCCTTGACCATGCCCCGGAACTCCTGCACCTGCTGGCCGAGCCGGCCCAGCGCCGAGTAGCCGTGGTGCGGGGCGAAGAAGCCGATGCTGTTGTAGCCCCAGTAGTTGCGCATGCCCAGGTCGGCGAGCCGGTGGTCGTGCACGAACTCGTGCACCGGCATCAGCTCGACGGCGGTCACCCCGAGCTGTCGGAAGTAGTCGATCATCACCGGGGAGGCGATCGCCGCGTAGGTGCCGCGCAGCTCCTCCGGGATGCCGGGGTGGCGCATGGTCAGCCCGCGCACGTGCGCCTCGTAGATCACCGAGTGGTGGTAGGGGGTACGCGGCGGCCGGTCGTTGCCCCAGTCGAAGTACGGGTTCACCACCACCGACTTGGGCATGAACGGGGCCGAGTCGGTCTGCGACATCCGGTCCGGGTCGCCGCCCAGCTCGTAGTCGTAGACCGCCGGGTCCCAGGTGACCTCCCCGTCGACCGCCTTGGCGTACGGGTCGAGCAGCAGCTTGTGCGGGTTGCACCGGACCCCGTTGGCCGGGTCGTACGGGCCGTGCACCCGGTAGCCGTACCGCTGGCCCGGCTCGATCCCGGGGATGTACGCGTGCCAGACGTACGCGTCGACCTCACGCAGCTCGACCCGGCGCTCGGCGCCGGTGTCCCACTCGTCGAACAGGCACAACTCGATCTTCTCGGCGACCTCCGAGAAGATCGCGAAGTTGGTGCCCATCCCGTCATAGGTGGCGCCCAGGGGGTAACGCTCACCCGGCCAGACCTGCATGTCGCTCCTTCGGCCCATGATCATGAGCACACCGGCCGGGTCGGAGACCGCCGGTGCGCACGCCGCTAATGCCCCGCGCCCGGTCCGGCCAATCCACCCGTTCGGACGGCGCCCGACATCCACCCGTCCGAGGGGTCACGTACCGTCGGGTGTCGTCCGTCACGATAGGCCCTTTCGAGATGCGCCGGGCCGCGTGATGCCCTTTGCTTGACGCGGACGCGCCCGCGCGGGTGGGTCCGCCTCGGCCCTCGGCCACCCCTCACCACCGCCACCGTCACCGCCGCCACCGATGCCGGCGCGACCCTGCGTGCATGGACGGAGACTGATGTGACCACCCTGCGGGTCAGCGACCAGCTCGCGACCGCTGTGGACCGGACCTGCCGGCCCACCCCCACCTCCCGGCCCCAGATCCCCCAGCAGAGCAACGGCTCCGGCGTGCCCCCGCGCACCCGGCGCATCCTGATGCTCTCCTGGGAGTACCCGCCGGTGCTGGTGGGCGGGCTCGGCCGGCACGTGCACGCCCTGTCGGTGGCCCTGGCCGCCGCCGGGCACGAGGTCACCGTCGTCACCCGGCACACCGACGGCGCGCCGCTGGAGGAGTACGCCGACGGCGTGCGGATCGTCCGGGCCGCCGAGGACCCGGTGACCTTCCCGCTGGCCACCGACTCGTTGCTGGCCTGGACGATGGCGTTCAACCACACCCTGACCCGGGCCGCGCTGCGGGCCGCCGAGTCCGGCGCGTACGACGTGATCCACGCCCACGACTGGCTGGTCGCGCACACCGCCATGACGCTGCGCGCGCACCTGGACGTGCCGCTGGTCAGCACCATCCACGCCACCGAGGCCGGCCGGCACCAGGGCTGGCTGCCGGGCGAGATGAACCGCACCATCCACGGGGTGGAGCAGTGGCTGGCCGCCGAGTCCGGCCGGGTGATCGTCTGCTCCGGCTACATGCGCGACGAGGTGAACGCGCTGTTCGACGTGCCGATCGGCCGGGTCGACGTGGTGCCCAACGGGGTCGAGCCGCACCGCTGGAAGGTGCCGGCCTCGGCGGTCACCTCGGCCCGCGCCCGGTTCGCCGGGGACGGGCCGCTGGTCACCTTCGCCGGCCGGCTGGTCTACGAGAAGGGCGTCCAGCACCTGCTCGCCGGCCTGCCCCGGCTGCGCGAGCGGCACCCCGGCCTGCGCGCGGTGATCGTCGGCGACGGGCCGTACAAGGCTCAACTGGAGGCCGAGGTGCACCGGCTCGGGCTGGGCGGCACGGTCGCCATGCCGGGCTTCCTCGGCGGCACCGACCTGCCGGCCGTGATGGCCGCCTCGGACTGCTTCGCGGTGCCCAGCATCTACGAGCCGTTCGGGATGGTCGCCCTGGAGGGGGCGGCGGCCGGCGCGCCGCTCGCGGTCGCCGAGACCGGTGGGCTGGCCGAGATCGTCGAGCCGGGGGTGACCGGGGTGACCTTCGCCCCGGAGGACCCGGCCGACCTCACCGAGGCCGTGCACGCGCTGCTGTCCGACCGGGAACGCGCCCGGGTGCTCGCCCGCCGGGCCCGCGCCATGGTCCACGAGCAGTACGGCTGGTCGGCGATCGCCCAGCGCACCGCGACGGCGTACGCCTCGGCGATCGCCGGGGACGCCGCGTTCACCGCGCAGCGCGCCGAGCAGCGGATGGCCACCGGCCGGGTCACCGCCCCGATCCCGGCGGGCAACCTGCTCGTCGCCGCCGGCCTGCGCTGAGCCCGCAGTGTCCACGACGAAGGCCGCCGACCCGTCGAGGGTCGGCGGCCTTCGTGCGTGACCGGGAGGGTCAGCGCTGCCCGATCGCGGTGAACTCCCGCTCGGGCGCACCGGTGTAGATCTGCCGGGGCCGGCCGATCTTCGTCTCCGGGTCGCTGATCATCTCGCGCCACTGGGCGATCCAGCCGGGCAGCCGGCCGAGCGCGAACAGCACCGTGAACATCTTGGTGGGGAAGCCCATGGCCTTGTAGATCAGGCCGGTGTAGAAGTCCACGTTCGGGTAGAGCCGGCGGGACACGAAGAAGTCGTCGGCGAGCGCGATCTCCTCCAGCTGCATGGCCAGGTCCAGCAGCGGGTCCGGCTTGGCCATCCGGTTGAGCACGTCCTGGGCGGCCTTCTTGACGATGGCGGCCCGTGGGTCGTAGTTCTTGTAGACCCGGTGGCCGAAGCCCATCAGCTTCACGCCGTCCTGTTTGTCCTTGACCTTGCGGACGAAGGACGCGACGTCGCCGCCGTCGGCCTCGATCTTCTCCAGCATCTCCAGCACGGCCTGGTTCGCCCCGCCGTGCAGCGGGCCGAACAGGGCGTTCACCCCGGCCGAGACCGAGGCGAAGAGGTTGGCGTTGCTGGAGCCGACCAGCCGGACGGTGGAGGTCGAGCAGTTCTGCTCGTGGTCGGCGTGCAGGACGAACAGCATGTCCAGCACCCGGGCCACCACCGGGTCGACCTCGTACGGCTCGGCGGGCACGCCGAAGGTCATCCGCAGGAAGTTGTCCACGTAGCCCAGCGAGTTGTCCGGGTACAGCAGCGGCTGACCGATGGACTTCTTGTAGGCGTACGAGGCGATGGTGGGGACCTTCGCCATCAGCCGGACCGTCGACATCTCCACGTGCTCGGAGTCGAACGGGTCCAGGCTGTCCTGGTAGAAGGTGGAGATGGCGCTGACCGCCGAGGACAGCACGGCCATCGGGTGGGCGTCCCGGGGGAAGCCGTCGAAGAACCGGCGCATCTCCTCGTGCAGCAGGGAGTGCCGCCGGATCCGCTCGCTGAACTCGGTCAGTTGCTGCTGGGTCGGCAGCTCACCGTAGATGAGCAGGTACGAGACCTCCAGGAAGGAGGACTTCTCGGCCAGCTGATCGATCGGGTAGCCGCGGTACCGCAGGATGCCCGCGTCACCGTCGATGTAGGTGATCGCGGAAGAGCAGGAGGCGGTGTTCACGAAACCGGGGTCGTATGTTGTCATCCCGGTTTCCTTGAGCAACTTACTGACCCCGATGCCCGCAGGGCCCTCGACCGCGCCCTGCACCGGCATCGAAAGCTGCCCACCGGGGTGGTCGAGCTTGACTTCCGTCATGTGGTTCCTCGCTTCGCCGGCGAATCTTCGTTGAATTGCCTTCGCTTTTACCGTAATCGCGGTCGCGGGGATACCGCCCGCCGTGGTTCTGCGGTGAGGTATGCGTCACCCGTTTCCCGACCCGGCGGCGCGGAAACCCGTCCCGGCGCGAGCGGGTCACCCGCGACCGGACGCCCGGAACGGCACGGTGGAAAGCGGCGAAAGCCGACTAAAGCTCAGGAGAGGGTCAACCGGCGCAATGCGCCGTCGGTGCCCACCCGGTAGATGTCCAACCGGTTCGCCCCGGCCCGGAACAGATGGTCGTCGGCGAGGAACGCGGCGAAGCGGCGACCCCCCTGATCCTTCGGCACCACCGGGACGACCGCGCCGACCCGGCCGTTGACCGCGACCGCGAGCAGCGTGCCGTCCGGCACCTGCCGGGGCACGGTGCCCCACACCAGGGCCGGCAGCTCCCCCGACCCCGGATCGACGTGGTCGAACGCGCCCAGGTGCGCCACCGAGGCGGTGCCACCCGACGGCTTCTCCCCCACCGTCGTGCCCACCAGCGGATGCGGGGCGGGCGGGGCGGGCCGGGCCGGCACCCCGCCGGGCAGGACCACCCGCTCACCGGGCCGGTCGTAGAAGTACTTCTCGGTCCGCTCCCGGGGCGGCTGCTTCGCCGAGCGCCCGTCGAGCCGCCACGGGACCCGCACGTGCACCTCGTCGGCGATGGTGGGCAGCAGGTCCACGTGCTCCCAGTTGCGGTCGTCGACCCGGCCGGCGCGCTGGCCGGGCTCCTTGACGAACAGCGGCACCCAGGCCACCTCGCCGGGCGCGTGCGTGATCGCGTCCAACCCCCGGCCCTGCCAGTCCCGGGTGAAACTCACCCCGTGGTCGGCGGTGAGCACGATAAGCGATTTGTCGTACAGGCCGGTGGCGCGCAGCGTGCGCAGCGTCTCGCCGAGCAGCCGGTCGGTGTACCGCAGCTGGGCCAGGTGCCGGGCCCGGGCCAGGTCGACCCACCCCGCCCCGTCGTTGGGCAGGTCGTCCGGCGCGTCGTAACGCGCCCCGGACGGCAGGTACGCCCACGGCGGGTGCGGCATCAGCAGGTGCAGGAAGTGCAGGGTCGGCCGGTCGGCCGGGCGCAGGCCGGCCAGGAAGCTGGTGAACCGGGCCGGCTGGTTGTCGTTCAGGCTGTCCCAGCGGAACTTCGGGTCGGCCGGGACCGGTTCGGCGGCGTCCAGGCCCACCTCGGCGGCGGTCTGCTCCCGGTACGACTCCTGCGGGTCGATGCGGCTGTCCACCGGGGCGGCGATCCGGCCCAGCAGCGCGCCGCTCTCCCGCACCAGCACGCCGAGCCCCTGCTCCGGGGCGACCGGCTGGTCACAGCGGCTGGGCGGGCAGAGCCGGGTGATGCTCTCCTGCGCGCGGATGTCGTACAGGCCGCCGAGGGCGGTGAAGAGGTTGTCCGGGTACTGCGAGTAGTGCGGGGCGGACGGGGTCGACGGGTACCGACCGGTGAGCATCGCCGGCAGCGCGTACGGCGTCCACCCGCTGACCCCGGTGGCGTTGCGGTACCAGGTCGAGCCACCGGCCAGCTCGGCGAAGTTCGGGTAGCGGGTCGCGTCGATCCGCCCGTCCGGGCCAAGCAGCGACACCAGCGGCAACTCGTCCAGGACGATCATGACGACCGGCGGGTGCGAGCCCGGCCCGGCCACCCCGGCGGCACCCTCGTGCGCCCGGGGCAGCACCACCGCCGAAGCCGGCGAGGCGAACAGGAACAACCCGACGAAGACGAGCGGCCCGAGGGCGGCCACCCGCAGCACCCGGCCGAGCACCGACCAGCGCCGGTACGCCGCCGCCCCGCCCGCCCCGACCAGCGCCGCCACCACCAGCAGCGGTACGCCCCGCAGTGGTGTCGCCTGCCGGCCCACCTGCACCGCCAACGCGGCCAGCAGCAGCCCGACGACCACCGTGTGGACGCCGGCCCGGACCCGGACCCCGGCCAGCCGGGTCGCCGCCCCGAGCAGCACCACGGCGGCACCGGGCACCAGCGCGACCAGCGCCACCAACGCGAGGACGTCCCCGCCGGTGGCCCGGTGGAACAGGAAGAAGTCGGGGCTGCGCCCGAGCACGTCGAGCAGGGGCTGGGTGACCACCAGACCGACCAGGGCCACCACCTCGCCCGCCCGGCGCAGCTCCACCCGCCAGCCGGCCGGGGTGGACGTCCCGTCCGGGACCGGCGGCGCGACGGGTGCCGGCCGCCGGACCGCGGTGCCGGTCGGGGCCGGCTCAGCCACCCGCCACCGCCTGGTAGAGCGTCCGGGTGCCGCAGGGCAGTTCCAGTTGCCGCTCGACGCGGCAGCGGGCGGCGAGCAGCCGGGCGAACTCCTCGCGGTGGTAGTCGGGGAAGAGGCCGGCGGGTTTGTTCGCCAACAGCCGCCGCGCCATCGGGTCCTGCGGGTGGACGAACTCCACCACCAGCCGTCCGCCGGGCCGGACGTAGCCGACCAACTGCTCTACCACCTCAGCCAGTGGCACGTTGCGGCCGATCGCCAGGTGGTGCACCACGGCGAGGGCGAGCACCACGTCGGCGTGGGCGCGGTCGGCGAACCCGGCCCGTTCCACCCCCCGCCAGCCGCCGCCGGGCGACGGGTCGGCGAGGTCCATCACCAGCGGCAGGATGCGCTGGTCGCCCTCGGCGCGCAGCGCCCGGTAGAGGGCGTCCACCACGGCCGGGTCCTGCTCGACGGCGACCACCTGGGCGGCGTGCCGGGCGGCGATCCGCGCGTACCGGCCGTCGTTCGCGCCGAGGTCGAGCACGAGCCCGGCGTCGACGCCCGCCACCGCCGCCTCGACGAAACCCTCCTTGGCCGCCCGGTCCGCCGTGCTGTAGCCGCAGGTGCGCTGGTAGTCGATCCAATGACCGCCGCCGACCCGACGGTCCAGCCGGCGGACCAACCGCGCCAACCGGCGTACGGTGGCCAGCGCCAGGTCCCGGGAGTAGCCGGCGTCGCGGAGTTGGGCGGCGACGGCGCTGCTGCTGGCCCCGGCGTTGCGGGCCTGCATCGCGCCGTGCAGGTGCACGTGCGTCGGCACCCCGGGCAGCAGCCGGCGGACGCCCCGGAACAGCGGGCGCAGCTGGTCCGGTTCGATGCCGTCGACCCGGGCCCGCAGCCAGGGCTGGAAGTCCACGCCCAGGTGGGCCTGGAGCAGCAGCGGGTAGAGCAGGGTCTGGCAGAACTGCCGGTAGCCGGCCCACGGCTCGCCCTCGGTCAGCGGCACGAACGAGCCGACGTCGATGAAGACCGGTGAGGCGCCGCGCCACTGGAGGTTGTAGGCCGACCCGTCCTTGGTGGTGAACCCCGCCTCGAGGGCCCGACGCAGGATCTCCAGGTGCAGCAGGGCGGCGTCCCGCAACATGCCGAACGACCACTCGTAGGGGTGCGAGACGAACGGGATGCGCTCGTGACGCAACACCGTCGTCCACCCGGTGTGCGGCAGCGTCGCCGGGTCGACCGGGGTGGTGCCGCAGACCTTGCCCTCGGCGAGCAGCGCGGCGAAGAACTCGCTGCCGGCGAGCGCCCGCCAGTCGGCGGCGCCCTGCGGGCCGAGGCCGCGCAGCACCTGGTCACCCAGGTGGAAGACCCGGTTGGCGGGGTCGCGGAAGGAACCGGGTTCCGGCCGGATACGCAGGTCGGCGGCGGTCATCGGTACGCCACCGGTCAGTTGCCGGCGGGCTGGCGCGGCTGCCGCTCGGTCCCGGCGGGCTGGCCGACCTCGGCGGGTTCCGTGGGCTGGCGGCGGAACCGGGCCGCCACCCGCCGCCAGTACAGTTTCGCGGCGACCGCTGCGCCCGCTGTTCCGCCGACCACCGCCTGCACGATCAGACTGCCGGATCCCGCGTCCAGGTAGGCCAGGTGCATCATCGGCCCGCTCCCCTTCCCTCGCCGTCATGGACCGCCGACAGGCGCACCCGATGGGGCATTTGCACCTGAAAGACGGATTGCTCCCCTGACACCGTACGTCGTCCGGTCCTACCGCGAGGTGCACATGGTTTCCTCGGCCCGGTCCGTTCCGTTCAAGACCCCCGGGTGGACGCCGCCCTACCCTGGCCACATGACGCCCCGCTTCGATCTCATCGGCACCGCGGTCACCGACATGGCCCGCACCCTGGACTTCTACCGCCGGCTCGGGCTGGACATCCCCGCCGGGGCCGACCACGAGGACCACGTCGAGGTCACCCTGCCCGGTGGGCTGCGGCTGGCCTGGGACACCGTGACGATGCTGCGGAGCTTCCACCCCGACTGGACGCCGCCCAGCGGCAGCCCGCGCGCCAGCCTCGCCTTCCTGTGCGCCGACCCGGCAGAGGTGGACCGGTACTGGACCGCGCTCACCGAGGCGGGTTTCCACGGCGAGGTCGCCCCGTGGGACGCGTTCTGGGGTCAGCGGTACGCCATCCTGCACGACCCGGACGGCAACGGCGTGGACCTGTTCGCGCCCCTCGACGCCGCTCCCGACCGGAGCTGACCCACCGGCCCCACCGCACCCCCGCCCACAGGAAGCTCCGCCCCGGAGCAGGGCAGGCCAAGTACAGGCAGGCGTAAGCAGGGCAGGAGCAAGCAGGGGCAGGAGTATGCGGTGCGGGTCCTTTCGAGCTGATGACGCTTACGGTTCACCTCGGCCGGGCCTCCGTTCGACGCCGGTGCGCCCGGTTCGAGCCGTCCGGGCGGGACGCCGACACCTCCGTGGGGCTCTCCGCCGTCTGGTCGAGGTGCCGGCGGTGGGGGGGCCAGGTGGGTCCGGCGGATTCGGCGACGGCGGCCGGGGAGCGGTCCGGTCCCGCCGCACCCGAGGGCCTCGGGAAGGCCGGCTTCCGAGTTCCCGCCGAGCGGCGACGTGACCCGGCCGGACGACGGACCCGGGAGACACCCGGACCCCTGGCCGGCCCGGACGACGATCGCCGGGATGCCGCGCCAACCGAACGGGTGCGGCGGCAGGTCGACGGCTACCACCTGCCGGCGGCCCGGCAGGTGAGTCGTCGACGTCATCAGCTCGAAAGGACCCGCACCACATGTCCTCGACCAGCCACGGCGGCGGTGCCGCGGGGCGGGCGGGCGGTGCCGCGAATCGGCAGGGCGGTGCTGCGGGGCGGGCGGTGCAGCGAGTCGGCAGGGCGGTGCCGCGGGGCGGGCGGACGAACGGCCGGTCGGGTGCGTCCACGGTCGGGTGCCGGCCGGTCAGCATGCCTCCGGGGCACCCGGTGGCCCGACCGGACCGTGGGAGAGCCCGACGACGGGCCGCCGGAAAGACGCACGGCCCGGGGCGCGGGACCGGCGACCCGGACCCGCCACGGCCGTCAGCGGGCGAGCAGGGTGGTCGGTGGGACGCCGGCCAGGTCCCGGACGTCGCGGGTGAGGTGGGCCTGGTCGGCGTAGCCGGCGCGGGCGGCCACCTCGGCCAGTCCGACGCCGCGCCGGGCCAGCGCCAGGGCGCGGTGCAGCCGCAGAG